>JBPCSK010000474.1:0-4042 GCA_051007275.1 Gaiellales bacterium
GACCGGATCCTTCGATTGCAGATAGTCTCCCTCCCACATGTTGATGCCACCCACCAGCGCGACCGCGCCGTCGGCGGCCACGATCTTCGAGTGGTTCCAGCCGAAGCCGCCGAGGCCCAGCGTGTTCTTGTGCAGCGCCAGCACGATCTTCAGGTGCGGGGCGGCCTTCTGCAGGTCGCGGTGCAGGTTGCGGAGCTTGAGCGTCGAGAACGGCGCGGCGGGCTGGTGCCCCCAGACCATCCGGACGACGGGCCGCCGCCCCGCAGCGTCGGCCTGGCGCACGCCGGCGATCAGGGCCTCGCGGAAGCCGCCGTCGGCGACCCCTGCGAGGCTCGAGACGTCGACGGTTGTCGTCGCGTTGGCGATGATCGAGGTGATCGTGTCGAGCATGCGCTGCTGGACCGCCCCTGAGCTGCAGACGTCGGTGCGCCCCCAGCAGTCCTGCGTGCGCACGAGCCACGTCGGCGCAGCGGTGCCGGCCCCGTCGAGGGCGTTGCCCGTCGTCTTCTCCCACAGGAGCCCCTCGGTGGAGTCGGAGCCGGTGCGGCGCTCCATGTCTCGGATCGCCTGGACGACGGCGTCGATGTGTGGGGTTGCCGACGCCGCGAGATGGCTGAGCTCGCGCGCGGCCATCGTGACGTCCGGCCCGCCGTTCGTGCCCGGTGCCGTCCAGATCACGGTGGGCGTCCCGCGCGGGCCGACGGTGACGCGCGGGCCGTACATGGCGCCGGTCGTCCCCAGCTGCGTGGGGGCTCCCCAGGTCCCATCGGTGCCGAAGCGCGCGGTGACGGCGTCGACGCCGTTGCCGAGCGCCGTGTAGACGAGCGCCGTGCGGCCGGTTGCGGCCATGGCGACCTGCGGCGAGTCCGCGCCCGGGATCGCGAGGATGCGTTGCCACCCCTGCGGATCGAGCGAGGCGACCTGCACGCTCGCGTCAGCGCCGACGAGCGCCGTCCATGTCACCACGACGCGCTCGGCACCTCCGGCCGCGACGGCGATCTGTGGGATCTGCGGCGCACCAGGACCGACCGCTTCGGCGGCGTGCAGCTGGCCGTTGTCGAGTCGGCGCGCGTACGGGACCTGCAGATCGCCTTGGTCCTCAGTCCAAACGATGGCGACGTCGCCGTCGCGGGACGCGGCGATACGCGGCAGGCCGGCGTTGCGCGCCGGGTTCGACCACGTGGTCGGTGCGCTCCAGGCACCGTTGGCGACATGCGCGACCTCGATCGTGTCGGCACCGTTGCGGATGGCGACCCAGACGACATGCACTCGGCGGCTGCGGCCGCCCGCGATGTAGGCGACCGGCTGCACCGGCTGGCCCGCCGGCGAGACCCACTGAGACGCGCTTGGGTGGCCGCCGGCGACGAGCACCGAGCGCACGCGCCGCGTTCCCGCCTCGTCCGGCTCGGTCCACACGATCGTCGCAATCCCGTCCGGCTCCATGGTCACGCGAGCGCTGCGCGTGTCGGCGCCGTCAATGGTGAGCGGATCGCCCCAGACGCCGTTTGCGTAGACGGCTGCCTCAACGCCCTTGCCACCGCTGGCACGCCAGATCACGATCGCCTGGCCTGACGCACTGGCGGCCATGCGAACGGTGCCGCCCTCGACGGGATCGCGGGAGAGGCGAGTCGCTGCGCTCCATTCCCCGTTGGCGAAGCGCGCCGCGTAGACGGCGAAGCTCGTGCCGTCCCACTCCTGCCAGGCGGCGAAGGGCGAGGCCTGTGCGGCACCGGCCACGGCAACGCCGAGCGCAGCACGCGTGCCATCCGACAGCGCCGTGGGGTCCTGCCACTGCTCGCCGGCGAGCGCCGGCGCCGTGGACGCTCCCAGCATGCCGACGGCCAGGGCACACAGCACCGCACACACGAGCGCAGACGAACGCAGGTGTGTGCGACGAGAGGTCATCCGCTGCATCGTACCCCGCCCTGCCCGACTATTCGGATCGGGTGTGCCCGGTCACATACCGCCGATCACCCCGTCGACGAGCCTCCGTGGATGCGCCGTGACGGTCCACGCTCTCCCGCCAGCGGTCGGCAGAACGCGACGGGCGCAGGCGACGAACTGCCTGGCGTGGCTGCTCCCGTCCGCGGCTTGAAGATTCGGGCAGTCGGCTGGTACGCTTCGCCTCCTTGGGCGTCCGCATTCCCGCGCCGCGCCGCGTCGAGGACACCACCATGCCACTCTCGCCCCACGTCCGCCCGCTCGGCGTCGCACTGCTGCTCGCCCTGCTCGCGCTGGTCCCCGCCACGGCCGCGGCCACCGGAAAGCGCGCCGTCGTCCTCGTCTCCGGCACAGCGGCGACGACCCCGTTCACCACGCCGGACCTCGCGTGCGGAACGGGCTACCCGGCCGGCAATACCTGGTCCTTCCTGCGCGACTCGCTGGTGGCGAAGGGCTTCGCCGTCTACACGGCACCGGCCAGCGTGACGGGCGCCAAGGTCGAGGAGACGACCAGCCCCTACGATGGGCCCTTCGGCGACTGCCCGGCGCAGCTGCCGCCGCGAATGACGATCAACGCGACGGGCTCGGTGGACCGCAGCGGATCGAGCGTCGCGCGCTTCGTCGGCTACCTCCACGATCGCTACGGCATCACCCACGTCGACCTCGTCGGCCACTCGCTCGGCGGGCTGATCGGCCGGGCAGCGGTACGAGAGATCAAGCTCACGCGCGTGCCGGTGAAGGTGCGCTCGTACACCACGCTCGGCTCGCCGTGGGACGGCGCGATGGCGGCAGACCCCACGAACCCGCTCAAGCCGACCTCCTCCTGCGACGGGCTCCCCGTCTGCGAGGGATTCGTCAACTCGCTGATCCAGATTCCCGGCATCTGGTCGCTGGTGGAGTTCCTGAATCCGCGCAACGCGCCCAGCTGGAACGCCGTGCAGACCGGCGTCCTCGACGGCATCCCCGTCACGATGATGGCCGGCACCTACTTCACGAAGCCGGGTGGGACGCCGCGCAAGTGGCCGAACGACGGCGTGATCCAGCGCGACTCAGCGCTCGCGAGGGCGACGCCGGACAGTGTCCTGCCGCATCGAGCGTGCCTGCAGTTCCCGCTGACGCACAGCGCCTTCGTGTCCGCGGCGATCGGTGCGGCGCCTGACACGTCGCTGACGGGCAGCCCGGTCGTGGCCGAGGCGCTGGCATCGACGATCGCCGATGCCGGCACGGCGCTGAAGGACCCGAATCGGAGCGGCTGCCCGGCCAAGCCGAAGGGCTGACCGTTGGGCGGGATGAGCCAGACCACGGCGACGTCGACCAGCACCCGGCACCCCCGTGCCCGCCTGCTCAAGGCGCTTCGCTCCGCCTGCCTGATCGCCGCCTCGTCGCTGACGCTGGCGCTGGCCATCACCGCCGCTCCGGCGGCGGCTGCCGGCCCCGAGCCGCCGATGCCCCTCAATGGCATCGCCGCCTCCATGCCGACGATCGCCGACGTTGCCGGTGCAGGCCTCCTCCCCAGCACCAGTCACCTGTCCGGCACCGCTCGCTTGCGCTCGCCGTACCCGTGCGCCGACTACGCCGCGCGCGGCGTTGCCGGGACGTCGCACTGGGGCGAATGGGAGGCGAAGAGCTCGGAGGGCAACCGCGTCCGCGTGATCACGTTCTCCTACGGCGATGCACGCATCGACACCGCCTGGAGCAAGCTGAAGGCGGCCATTGCCGCGTGCCCGACCGTCCTCGCGCGCACGGACACCGGCGGCCCTGGCATCACGACGCAGCAGATCATCTCCACGACGGCCGATGCCGTCAGGTTCGAGCTAACCGTGCGCGGTCCCGACGGCGACCGCAACGTCGGCGAGGACCGTGCGATCGTCTACCAGCGGGTCGACGACGCCATCCAGAAGGTGCAGGTGGCGCGCAGGACCGTGACCGACGGCGATCGGAGCCTGCTGACGCGACTGACCGCCACGACCCGCGCGCGCTACGTGGCCGCGCGCGCGGGAACCGGCACAGGCGGTGATTTCGAGGCAGCGCTCGTCGCAGCCGCACCCCCGATCGGACCGCTCATCGGCAACGCGGCCTACCCGGGCGTGGAAGCGGTGGG
>JBPCSK010000475.1:0-1646 GCA_051007275.1 Gaiellales bacterium
TCATGTCCTAACGCGCTCTGGTGGTGCTGGACTCCGACATTGCTTCTGCGCGTGACGACATGCTTGGGCCCGGGCCCAAGATGTCACACGTACCAGAACGCCAACGCGGCGATCGCATAGATCGCCAGCAGCTCCAGGCCCTCGAGCCACGTTGCCTTGCCGCTGATCGCGATGAAGGCGGCGAGGACGGAGGCGGCGATCAGGACGGACATCTCGATTGCGCCGAACGACAGCGTCAGCTCGTGCCCGAAGGCGAAGCCCGCGGCGACGGCCACAGCGGTGACGGCGAGCGCCACCTGGAGCGCGGAGTTGAACGAGATGCCCATCGCGAAGTCGAGGTCGCCCTTGGCGGCGATCTTGACGGCGGCGAAGTGCTCGGCGACGTTGCCGACGATCGGCACGATGATCAGGCCGATGAAGATGGGGGAGATGCCCGTCGACTCGATCGTCGGCTCGATCGCGCTGACGAGGAACTCGGACAGGAAGCCCGTCACGACGGCCGAGAGGATGAGGACGATCAGCGAGAGACGCGGCGTCCAGCGCGCCACGCCCTCCGACGCGCCCGATTCGTCCGGCGAGCGGAACGCGTGGTAGAGGTACGCGGCGTAGAGCAGCGCCATCACGATCGCCACGCCATGAGAGACGCCGATCTCGGCCGACGGGTCGTCCTTCATCACGAACGAGAACAGCGTCGGGATGGCCAGCGCGGTCGTCGCGAGCAGCAGCATCGTCGCGTTGACGCCGGCGATCGTGGCGTTGAAGCCCTGGCGTCCATTCTTGATGCCGGAGACCAGCAGCGAGGCGCCGAGGATCAGCAGCACGTTGCCCAGCACGGAGCCGATGATCGAGTAGCGCGCCACGTCGATCAGCTCGCCGCCCTGGCGAATCGCGAGCACGACGATGATCAGCTCCGCCGCGTTGCCGAAGGTGGCGTTGAGGAGCGCCGAGATGCGCGGCCCGGCCGCCTCGCCCGCCTGTTCCGTCGCAATGCCGAGGACGTGCGCCATGCCCGCGACCGCGATGCCGCTGATCACGAAGATCAGGACCGCATTGGCATGGGCGAAGTGCAGGGCGAACGCGATCACCGCGATAGCGGCGATCACGGCGAACTGGATGCCCTCCGAGCGGCTGATCCCGCTCTCTTGTCCGTGGTCCGTCACCCGAGCAGCATACGCGGAGCGGTATCGTGGAGTTCGCATGCGCGTGCTCCTGACGAACGACGACGGCATCGATTCGCCGGGACTCCACGCGCTGGCGCGTGCCCTGTCCACGGTTGCGGAGGTGATGGTCGTCGCGCCCGCCGAGAATCAGAGCGCGGTGGCCCGCGGCATCACGATCCGCGGCACGCTCGAGATCGAGGAGCGCGATGACGTTGAGGGCGCGGCCGTCGCCTACGCCGTGGGCGGCACTCCCGTCGATTGCGTGCGCTTCGCCGAGGCGACCGAGCCGGGACCATCGTTCGACCTCGTCGTGGCGGGCGCCAACCTCGGACTGAACCTGGGAGATGACGTCACGTACTCCGGCACCGTCGCAGCGGCGATGGAGGGCGTGCTGCTCGGCACACCGGGGCTCGCCGTCTCCCAGCAGTCGATGGGAGGCGAGCTGCACCACACGCGCGACGGCCAGTACGAGTTCGCCACCGCAGA
>JBPCSK010000476.1:0-3654 GCA_051007275.1 Gaiellales bacterium
CGCCGCGTACGCCATTAGTACGCACGTTTCACGCCCGCCAACGACAAAGGCCCCGGTTCGGCCTTGCGACCGAACCGGGGCCTTTCACATGCCGTGCTACGCGCTGGCGACGTCGGCCAGCGCGGCCTTGAGTGCGCCGGCGAGCTCGTCGATCTGTGCGCGATCGCAGATCAGCGGCAGCGCCGTGACGACCATCGGCTTGACGCGGACGTCCGGGCGGACGATCACGCCGTGCTTGCGGGCGGCGCCCGCAACCGGCGCCGTGAGGGCGTTGTCGGTCAGCTCCAGCGAGTGGTAGTAGCCCTTGCCGCGAGCCTCGACGACGAGGTCGCTGGAGGCCGCCACGTCGGCCATCGCGACCGCGTAGTAGTCCTCGTTGGCGAGCACGTTGTCGATCACGCCGAGGCGCTCCATGATCTCGAGGTTCGCGAGCGACACCGCGCACGCCAGCGGGTGACCGCCGAACGTGAAGCCGTGCGCGTACATCGCGTCGGCGTTGATCAGCCGCACGCCGACGGCCTCGGTGAAGACGACGCCACCACACGGCGCGTAGCCCGAGGTGATGCCCTTGGCGAACGTGCAGATGTCGGCGTTGAAGCCGAGGCGGTCCGTCGCGAACCAGGCGCCGACGCGACCGAAGCCGGTGATCACCTCGTCGCACCAGAGCAGGACGCCGTACTTGTCGCAGATCTCGCGGATCTTCGCCCCGTAGCCCTCAGCCGGCGGCAGACCGCCGCCGTTCTGGATCGGCTCGACGACGACGGCCGCAACGGTGTCGGGCCCCTCGGCGAGAATCTGCTGCTCGATGGCGTCCGCGCACGTCAGCGTGCAGCCGCCCTTGTCGTGGCAGTAGAGGCAGGTGCGCTGGTGCGTGTTCGGCGCGTGACGCACGTTCGGGTCGAGCGGCTCGAACGGCACGCGCGAGAGCGGGATGCCGGTCAGCGAGAGCGCGCCCATCGTGCAGCCGTGGTACGCACCGCGGCGCGCGATCACCTTGCGCTTGAGGGGCTGCCCCTTGGCGAGGAAGTGCTGGCGCACGAGCTTCAGCGCAGACTCGACCGACTCGGAGCCGCCCGACGTGAGGAGCACGCGGGACATGCGGTCCGGCGCAAGGCCGAGGATGCGCTCGGTCAGCGCGAGCGCGGACGGATGCGTGGCGGCCCAGTTCGGGTAGAAGCAGAGCTCCTCCAGCTGCTTGGCCGCGGCCTCGCCGATCTCCTTGCCGTGCGAGTAGCCGATCTGCGTCGTGAACAGGCCGGAGACGCCATCGAGGAAGCGGTTGCCGTCCTTGTCGATCGCGTACGGACCCTCGCCCGTGACGATGACCGGCGGCGACTGATTCTGGAAATCAGCCATCTTGGACCAGTTGAGCCACTCGCCCTTGTGGGCGTCGGGCGGCAGGGTTTCGAACGTGACCGGATTCACAGTGAACGCACCTCCTCGTACGTACCTCGGAGTATGGCGCACTTGGCCGCGGAGGGATACCCTGCAGCCACATGGAAACCGCCGTCTCCGAAACCACGCTCGACGGGTCCCCCGCGTTCGCCCTCCACGCGGGTGAGTTGCGCGCGATCGTCGTCCCAGCCGTCGGCATGGTCATCGCCTCCCTCCAGCACGGAACGACGGAGCTGCTCGGCCAGCGCGGCGGACTCCCGGCGTATCGCGATGCAGGCTCGAGCTTCGGCGTCCCGCTGCTCTATCCGTGGGCGAATCGCCTCAGCGGCCTCGACTACGCGGTTGACGACACGACCGTGCAGCTCGATGCCGCGTCGATGCCGATCAAGCTCGACGGCAACGGCCTGCCGATCCACGGCCTCTTGACGGCCAGCCGCTTCTGGGACGTCGCGCACGCGACTGCCGACGAGGGCGGTGCTGAGGTGATGGCGACGCTCGACTTCGGCGACCACCCCGAGCTCCTGGCGGCATTTCCATTCCCCCACGCGATCGCGCTGACGCACCGGCTCGACGCGAGCGGCCTGCACACCACGCTGACGGTGATGCCGACCGGCGACGTCGCCGTGCCGATCGCGTTCGGCTTCCACCCGTACCTCGCCCCCGGTGGCGACCGCGCGGCCTGGCTGATCGACCTGCCCGTGACGACGCACGCGCGGCTGGACGACCGCGGTCTGCCGACGGGTGCGACAGAGCCCGCGTCGCCCGGCCCGCGCCTGCTCGACGACGCGGCCTACGACGACCTCTACCCGTCGCTCGAGGCAGAGCCCGAATTCGCCGTGGAGACGTCTGAGCGTCGCCTCGACGTGTCATTCGGCCCGACCTTCCCCTGCGCGCAGGTGTACGCCCCCGCCGACGCGGACTTCATCTGCTTCGAGCCGATGACCGCACCGACCGACGCGCTGAGGTCCGGCGACGGCCTGCGGCTCGTCGAGCCCGGCGGATCGTTCACCGGCACGTTCCGCATCGACGTGCTGGGGGTCTAGCCGTGCCCGAGGGTGACACCCTCGAGTTCGCCGCGCGGCGCATGCAGCCCCTCGTCGGCCACGTCCCGACGATCGAGACGCCGCTGCCGCGCCATGCGCCACTGCAGCTGGCGCGACGCCTCGCCGGTCAGGAGATCACGGCGATCGAGGCACGCGGCAAGCACCTGCTGATCCGCTTCGCGTCGGGCCTGACGATCCACAGCCATCTGCGCATGTCGGGCCGCTGGGAGACCGGCGTTCCGGGCCGCCCCACGCGGCGTCCACGCTCGACGGCCTGGCTGATCCTGAGCGCGAACGGTCTCGAGGCGATCCTCTTCAACGGTCCGGTGCTCGAGCTGCTGACACCGGCGCAGGTGGGCCTCCACCCCAGCCTGCGGCGGCTCGGGCCGGACGTGCTCGACGGCGACTTCGACGAGGCGGGGGCCGTGGCGCTGGCGCGGCGTGGTCCCGCGGAGCAGACCGTCGCCGACGTCCTGCTCGACCAGCGCGTGCTGGCGGGGGTGGGCAACGTCTGGAAGAACGAGGCGCTGTTCGACCGCCGGCTCGACCCGTGGACCCGCGCCGGCGACCTCGACGACGCGGACCTCGGCGCGCTGCTCGACCGCGCAGCCGCGATGATGCGCGCTCACGTCGCGAGCGGCGCGGCGCGGCGCCCGGTGCAGGTCTACGGGCGTGCGAACCGACCCTGCCCCGCGTGCGGGACGCGCATCCGCGCCGAAGCCCAGGGCGACGAGGGGCGCCGCACGTTCTGGTGCCCGCGCTGTCAGCCCTCGCGCGCGGACGCGTCGCCGAAGAACGACTGAACCCGCTTGGCGGCCTCGGGGTCGCGCTTCGTCGCGTTCGGCTTCCGGTGCGGCGTGCGGGATCCGCCACGCTCGATCAGCGCCCGCACCTCCGTCGCCGCATCGACGGCCGTGAGCGCCGCGGTCTCCATCGAGACGAAGTCGCTGACCCAGTCGCCGGCCATGAACACGCGCCCGCCGAGACCGCGCTCGAGGGTCTCCTGCGCACGCCACCGACCAGGTGCGCCGTACGGTCCGGCGTGCTCCCACGGCATCGTCCACAGCTCGACGATGTGCCGGCGCAGCTCCGGGAACAGCCGGTCGAGGCTCGCCAGATGGTGCTGCTGGATCTCGTCGTGGGTGCGACCCAGAAGCGCGCGACCGCGGTCGGCGCCCGGGTAGACCATCAGCACGCTGCCCTGCTTCGGCGCGCC
>JBPCSK010000477.1:0-12805 GCA_051007275.1 Gaiellales bacterium
GCCGAGATCAGCTCGACCGCGACCACGCGGCGGGCGAGGGCCAGGACCTGCAGCGCCTGCAGGCCGGCCGTCGCGCCCATCGAGTTGAAGTCCTCCTGGCCTGCGCTGGTCGGCAGGCTGCCGACGCCGGCCGGATGGGCCAGCACGGCGCCTTCGGCGACGAGGCTCGCGGCCATGTACTGCGCGATCATCAGCCCCGACTTCGTGCCCGGCTCAGCGATCAGAAACGGCGGCAGCGCATGGGGGTCGCCGCTGCGCCCGTCCATGAGGCGGAAGATGCGGCGCTCGGAGAACGCGGCGAGCTCCTGGACGGCGATCGTCAGCATGTCGAGTGGCAGCGACAGCGGCTGGCCATGGAAGTTGCCGCCGCTCAGCACGTCGCCGTCCTCGACGAACAGGAGCGGGTTGTCCGTGACCGCGCCGAACTCGGGCTCGATGGCGCGATCGACGTACGCGAGCGCCTCGCCGACCGCGCCGAGCACCTGCGGGATGCAGCGCAGGGTGTAGGCGTCCTGCACGCGGTCGCAGTCGCGGTGGCTCTCGCGCATCTCCGACCCGTCGATCAGCTCGAGGAGGCGCTCGGCGACGGCCTGCTGCTCGGGGCGGTTGCGGAGCACGTGCAGTCGTGGGTCGAACGGCGCGGACGAGCCGAGGAGGGCGTCGACGCTCATCGCGGCGGCAACCTGCGCAGCGGCGTAGAGGCGCTCGGCCTCCGTCAGCGCGAGCGCGCCGATCGCCGCCATCAGGTGCGTGCCGTTCAGCAGCGCGAGCCCCTCCTTCGGACCGAGCTCGATGGGCTCGACGCCGACCAGACGCAGGGCGGCGGCGCCGTCGATGCGCTCACCCGCCGGGGTGAACGCCTCGCCCTCGCCGATCAGCACCAGCGCGAGGTGCGCAAGCGGTGCGAGATCGCCGCTCGCGCCCACCGAGCCGCGCGACGGCACGACCGGCGTCACGCCGGCGTTGAGGAGAGCGATCAGCGACTCGACGATCTCGACGCGCACGCCAGAGTGCCCGCGCGAGAGCGAGGCTGCGAGGAGCACGAGCATGCCGCGCACCACGTCGACCGGCAGTGGCTCGCCGACACCGACGGCATGGCTGCGGACGATGTTGACCTGCAGCTCGGAGAGCTGGTGGTCGGGAATGCGGACCGACTCGAGCGAGCCGAAGCCGGTCGTCACGCCATAGACCGCCTGCCCCTCTCCCGCCACGCGCTTGATCAGCTCGGCAGCGGCAACGATGCGCCCCCGAGCCTCGGCGCCGACCTCGACCTCCGCATCGCCGCTGGCGACGGCCACCACTTCGGCACGCGTGAGCGGCCCTCCGTCCAGCACGATCCTCATCCGCTGCATGCCGGCATCATCGCGCACTCGCCACGGCCTGCGCGAAGGCACCGTCGATCAACGCGCGTGGGTCGACCGGAGCGGCGAGCCAGCCCGCCGCGCTGGCGGCCGCGTCGATCTGCCGGAGCGTCTGGTCGAAGTACTGGCCGCCAGGCAGGAGATCGACGGCGTTGGCCGGCACGTCGTAGAGCGCGCTGCCCTCGAGCTCCGCGGTCACGTCCTCGACAGGCACTGCCTGCAGCGCCGCGATGCTCGCCGCGACCGCCTCGGGGTCGTCGCGCTCGACGTCGTAGAGAGCCTGCCACGCGCGAACGAACGCGAGCAGCTGCCCGGGGCGCGTGCGCACGGCCTCCTCGCGGACGACGAGCACGCGCGACAGCAGCCCCGGCTCGTCACCAGCCGTCGCAATCGACACGAGCGACGGGTCGGCGGCCTGGGTATCGAGCACGCGGACGCCATCGGTGACCGCCGCATCGACGCTGCCGTCGAGCAGCAGCGTGCTCGGCGAGCGACCGCCCGAGCGGACGAGCTGCACCTGCGTCACCGGCACGTCGTTGGCCGCCAGGACGCCGCGCAGCAGGAGCTCGCCGTCGGTGCCCGCCGCGTACGCCACGCCCCTGCCCACGAGGCCAGTCACGTCACCGACGTCCGCACGAGCCAGCACCGCCTCGCCCGAGGTGACCGTCGTCAGCAGGAGCACGATCCGCAGGTCCGCCCCGCGAGAGGCGAGCGCGAGCGCCTCGTCCGACGAGACGACAGCGGCATCCGCCTCGCCCGAGCGCAGCGCCGCAAGCACGGAGTCATCCGACGCGGCAGGCCGGATGCGCATGCTGAGCCCCTCGCGCCCGGCGATGCCGAGCGCGGCGCCCGCGCGCACGAGGTCGAAGGCGAGCGAGGGCTGGCCCGTCAGCCGGAAGATGCCGGGCTCGGGCGGCGTGTCGGCGGGGATCGTCGAGACCGGCACGGTCTCGGTGAGGGGATCGATCGACGCCGCATCGGTTGCGGCATCGTTCGACGACCCGCACGCCGCTGCCAGCGCAGCCACGCCGATGCAGGCCATCGCCAGCACCATCCGCGTTGCGCTCCTCCCCATGCCCACGGTCGAATCATGCCGCGCCACGGCGCATCGCGCTTGGCACGCCTGTCGTGCGGCACACTATGGGCGCATGAGCGGCCCCGTGGACTTCTCCCTCACCGCCACCCCCGGCCGCGTGCTGCCGACGGCCGTGCGCGCCGAGGGCTGCCGCATCTGGACCGCCGACGGGCAGGAGTGGATCGACGCCTGCGGCGGCGCCATGGTGATGAGCGTCGGGCACTGCCACCCGCGTCTCATCGAGGCGCTCAAGCGCCAGGCCGAGCAGCTGACGTTCACGTACCGCTTCTCGTTCTCCAACGAGCCGATGCTCGAGCTCGCCGAGCTGCTCCGCGAGATCTCGCCGATGCCCGACTCGTGGGCGTTCTTCAACTCCTCCGGCTCCGAGTCCGTCGAGTCGGCGATCAACCTCGTCTTCCTCTACTGGCAGGAGCGCGGCCGGCCAGAGAAGACCGGGCTGATCTCGCGCGTGCCCTCGTACCACGGCTCGACCGTCGGCGCCCTCGGGCTGTCCGGCACCGCGCGTCGCGACGACTACGAGGCGCTGCTCGATCCGAACGCCATCGCACCGACCCCCGGCGCCGACATCGGTGCGCGACGCACGCCCGCCGAAGAGTGCTCACATGCCCTCGGCGAGCTCGAGGCCGCGATCCTCGCGCGCGGCCCCGAGACCGTGGGTGCCGTGTTCCTCGAGCCGATCACCGGTGCGAGCGGCGCCGCGCTGACGCCGCCCGACGGCTACCTGCAGGGCGTACGCGAGCTCTGCACGCGCTACGAGCTCCTGATGATCTGCGACGAGACGATCACCGGCTTCGGTCGCACGGGCACCTGGTTCGGCGTCGAGCAGTGGGGCGTCGAGCCCGATGTGATCACCTTCGCCAAGGGCGTGACGAGCGGCATCGTGCCGTTCTCCGGCATGCTCGCGACCGGCCACGTCGCCGAGGTCCTGATGCGTCGACCCGATGGCTTCCCCGTCGGCCACACGTTCTCCGGCTACCCCCTCGGGTGCGCCGTGGGTGCCGAGATGATCCGCGTGATCCGCGACGAGCAGCTGCTCGATAACGCGGCCACGATGGGCGCGCACCTGCGTGCCGGGCTCGACCGCATCGCCGCCGGCAGCCCGCACGTGGGGCAGGTGCGCGGCATGGGGCTCCTGCAGGGCATCGAGCTCGTCGAGGACCGCGCGACGCTGACGCCACGTGCTGGCGCGACCGCTCGCGTCGTCGCCGCGGCCCGCGAGCAGCACCTGATGATCTACTCGTGCGTCACGCGCGTCGGCAGTCGCGTGGTCGAGGCTGTCATGCTGGCGCCACCACTCAATATCAGCGAGGCCGATGTGGATATCGTCCTCGCTCGCCTCGAAGGAGCGATTGGAGCCGCATGAGCGAGATGGATGACCCCGCAGCGATGTACCGAGCGGCGGTCGACGTCGCCCTGACGGGCGAGGTCGGCATGGCTCCCGATTTCGACCGGCACCTCCAGGAGGAGGTCTGGCGTCTGCTGTGCAACGACCGCGATCGCCTGCTGACGTACTGCCAGCGCATGGGCATCATCGTGACGAAGCTGACCACGCGGCAGACGCTCAAGAGCGATAAGCCGATCTTCGAGCTGATCGTGCACGGCGACGACGCCGACACCGTGCGCAAGCTCGCCGGTCGAGACCGCCCGATCCGCTAGTTCCGATTGGGGTCTGACCCCAAACGGAAGTTGATCGACGCTCGACCGCCTGCCGTACCATCCAGCCATGACCCGTCCGGTCGTCATCAAGCTCGGCAGCTCCACGCTCGTGGACGCGCGCGGTCGTCTACGCAAGAGCCGCCTCGACCGCATCGCCGACGAGCTCGGTGCGATCGCCTCCGACACGCCGATCTGCATCGTGTCGTCCGGTGCGATCGCCCTGGGGCTCGGTCATCTCGGCCGCATTGATCGCCCCGGTACCGTGGCCGAGCTGCAGGCCGCAGCCGCCGTCGGCCAGGCGATCCTGCAGCAGGCCTGGCAGCGAGCGCTGGGCCGCTCCGGGCGCGGCACCGGCCAGGTCCTGCTGGCGGCGAGCGACTTCGAGCGCCGCGAGTCGTACCTCAACGCGCGCCACACGCTCGAGACGCTGCTCGGCTGGGGCATCACCCCGATCGTCAACGAGAACGATTCGACCGCCACGCAGGAGTTCACGTTCGGCGACAACGACGCGCTCGCGGCGCAGGTCGCCGTCCTGCTCGGCGCTCGGCTGCTCGTCCTGCTGACGGATCAGGAGGGCCTCTACACCCGGGACCCGAAGCACCCCGATGCCGCACTCGTGCGCGAGGTACCTGACGCTTCGGTGCTCGACGGCGTTGACACCGCTGCCGCCGGCTCCGGCTGGGGTAGCGGCGGCATGCGCTCGAAGGTCGTCGCCGCCGAGATGGCGCGTGCCGGTGGCGCAGCGTGCGTGATCGCCAACGGCGGTCGTAGCGGCGCGATCGCGGCCGCCATTGCCGGCGAGCAGGTCGGCACGCGCTTCCCTGCCAAGGGCTCCTCACCGTCGGCCTACAAGCTGTGGCTGCGTCACGCCCTGCCGACAGCCGGCCGCATCGAGGTCGACGGCGGTGCGCGCAAGGCCCTCGAGCAGGACGGCGCCTCGCTCCTGCCCGTCGGCATCAAGGCCGTCAGCGGGCGCTTCGCCGCGGGTGACGGCGTGGAACTCGTCGACGCACACGGCGTCGTGTTTGCCCGCGGCATCGCCGAGATGGGCAACGTCGAGCTCAAGGAGCAGGTTGGCAAGCGCGGTGCCGATCCGGCCGTGCATCGCGACCGACTCGTGCTGCTCTAGTCGCACCGCTCGCCGAACGCGCTCCAGCCGATATCCTTGGCGACCATGAGCGCCACCACGCAGAGCGAGATCAGCACCCGGGGCCGCGCCGCCGCGCGCGCCATCCGCAGTGCCAGCACCGACACCCGCGACGCGGCGCTGGCCGCCATCGCCGCACGGCTCGAGGCCGATGCCGACATGATCCTCGCCGCCAACGCGCAGGACGTCGAGGCCGCCGTCGCCGACGGCACCTCGGCTGCGCTGGTCGACCGCCTCACGCTCAACGCAGAGCGGCTGGCCGCGCTGTCGCAGGCGGTGCGCGACGTTGCCGCGCTGGCCGATCCCGTCGGCCGCGTGATCGACGATCGCCGCCTGCACAACGGCCTCGAGCTGTCCAAGGTGCGCGTGCCGATTGGTCGGGTGCTCGTGGTCTACGAGGCGCGTCCGAACGTGACGGTCGACGTCGCCGCGCTCTGCATCAAGTCCGGCAACGTGGCGCTCCTGCGCGGCTCCGCGTCGGCGAAGCACACGAACGCCGCGCTGAGCGCCGCCGTCCGCGGAGGTCTGGTGGACGCCGGGCTGCCCGAGGACATCGTGATCCCGATCGAGGGCTCCCGCGACGACCTCGGCGAGCTCGTCGGCGACGCCAGCGCCGCCGACATCGTCGTGCCGCGCGGCGGCGAGGCGCTCAAGGACTTCCTGCTCGAGAAGAGCCGCATTCCGGTGCTCGCCGCGGCTGGCGGCATCTGCCACGTCTACCTCGATCGTGACGCCGATCCCGAGATGGCCGTCTCGATCACGATGAACGCCAAGGTGCAGCGCCCCGGCGTGTGCAACGCGGCCGAGACGCTGCTCGTGCACGCAGACCGCACCGAGCTGCTGCAGCCGGTGCTCACCGCCCTGCACGATGCGGGCGTCGAGCTCCGCGGCGATGAGCGCGCGCGTGCTGCGATCGACTTCGAGATCAATGCCGCCACGGACGACGACTGGGACGCCGAGTACCTCGATCTGATCCTCGCCGTCCGCGTCGTCGACGATCTCGACGCGGCACTCGACCACATCGACCGGCACTCGACCGGGCATTCCGAGGCGATCGTGACCGACTCGCTCGAGGCGGCTCGCGCCTTCACCGACGGCGTCGACTCGGCGTGCGTCTACGTGAATGCGTCGACGCGCTTCACCGACGGCGGCGAGTACGGCATGGGCGCCGAGGTCGGCAATTCGACGGCGCGCCTGCACGTGCGCGGCCCGATCGGCCTCGAGGACCTGACGACCACCAAGTACGTCGTCATCGGCACCGGTCAGACGCGCGGCTAGGCGTGGGCCCGCGGCCGCTGCGGATCGCGTTCGACCTCTCCGCCACGCGGCTCGGCCAGGCGGGCGTGGCACGCACCGCGCTGCAGCTCGCCGATGCGCTGGACGCGAGCCCTGACGCCGAGGTGCTGCGCATCGGCATGGGGTCGACGCCGGCCGCCGGCAGCGCCGGGCGTCGCGCGCTCGCGTTGCGCCTCGATCTCTCGTGGGCGACGCGCGGCGCGCGCACCGAGGCCACGAGCCGCGGCGCAGACGTGCTGCACCTGCCGCTACCACGCGGGCCGCTCTCGCCTGGACGCCCGCCGACGATCGTGACGGTCCACGACCTCGCCGTCCTCCACCATCCCGAGACGCTGAGTCGCTGGAACCGCCTCTACACGCAGCGGACCCTGCCACGCGTGCTGGCTGCGGCTGACGCGATCATCGCCGTCTCCCACGACACCGCCGACGACGTCGCGGCCTTCGCGCCCGCCACCGCCAACCGGATCCACGTGATCCCCAGTGGCGTGGACGCGTTCTGGTCCGCGCCGCAGGAGCCTGCGCCGCACATCGCGCCATACGTGCTCGCCGTCGGCACGCCGGAGCCGCGCAAGAACCTGCAGCGACTCGTCGACGCCATGCGCCTGCGCCGCGCGCGCGGTGCGGAGGAGGAGCTGGTGCACGTTGGCGCAGACGGCTGGGGCGACGTGCGCCTGCCCGACGAGCCGTGGCTGCGACGCACCGGGCGCGTGCCTGACGCCGAGCTGCGCGCTCTCTACCGTGGCGCCGCTGCCGTGGCGATCCCCTCCCTGCACGAGGGATCCGGACTCCCCGCCCTCGAGGCCTTCGCCGCCGGCGCACCCGTGGTCGCCGCCAACGCCGGCGCGCTGCCCGAGACATGCGGCGATGCGGCCGTCATGGTCGATCCCCTCGACGTTGAGTCGATCGCCGCGGGCATCGATGAGGCGATCGCGCGCAGCGCCGAGCTGATCCGCGTCGGCCGCGCCCGCGCCGCGCAGGCGACATGGGCGCTCACTGCCGATCGCTGCATCGAGCTGTACGCGCAGCTTGCGTAACCGCACGGACCCGTCACGCACGCGCACGGCTGCTGTGACCTGCGCAGGCCACCGTCACTCCACGCCTGACATTCTGGGCCCGGGCCCCTGGTGTCACCCCGATTCCGTCACAGTCCGTGCGTGATTGCTCCCGAAGCGGGTGCCTGTCGTCGCCATCAGCGCGTCGTGCGTGCGCTCCGCGACTGCGCCGCTGGCGATGTGGCTGCGAGGCGCATCGCATGCTCGCGGTACGCGCATGGAAGCGTGACATCTCGGAGATGACAGGATGGGCCCGGGCCCATCGTGTCCGCGGTGGATGGCGCGTGAGTCGAGTGCCTACGCGTTGCGGCGTGACGGCGCGAGGCCGGGCGCCTGGCCACCGAGCACGGTCGGATGGCGCCTGATGAAGCGCGCCACGTTGCGCAGGTGCCAGACCGTGCGCTTATCGATGAACGCGCCGTCGCTGGCCGCCTGGTGGGCGTGGACGACCTCGGCGGCCGGCTCCTGCCAGATCTCCCAGCCGCGCTGCCAGAGCCGCCACTGGAGCTCGATCTCCTCGACGTAGAGCGGCGCGAAGGCCTCGTCGAACCCGCCGACGTCGTCCCACGCCTCGCGGCGGATCAGGAGAAACGCGCCGAGCGACCAGTCGACGAGGCGCGGCCCGTCGGGCTCGCCGAGGTAGTGATCGGCCGCATAGCGCGTGGGTGGCAGCACCTTGCGCAGCGGCGTGCGCCTGATGATGGAGCCAACGGGCTCGGGGAAGCGGCGTGCCGCCTCCTGGTACGAGCCATCGAGGTTGCGCAGCGTCGGGGCGACGAGACCGCAGCGCGGATGCTCCTCCATGAATCGCACGAGGCGCGGCAGGCAGTCCACCTGCGCGATTGCGTCCGGGTTGACGATCGCGTGGTAGTCGCCGGGTGCCGCGGCGAAGGCGACCGCCTGGTTCTCCGCGTACGAGCGGGTGTCGGGCTGCTCGACGAGCACGCACTCGGGATAGTCGGCGCGAATCAGCTCGGCGGTGCCGTCGCCTGGGCGGTTCGCCACGACGACGATCGTGAGCTTGTCACCGAGCTCCTGCTGCCGCAGCCCGGCAATCGCGTCTGGCAGATCATCGGCCTGGCCGGTCGACGTGAGCGCGGCGACGACCGACGCCTGCCTGCCGACGGCGACGGGCCGCACGGAACGGTGCACCTGCGGCCGCTCGCGCAGGACGTCCTGCCAGACCCCGACCAGCCGCTCCGCGGCCGCAGTCCAGGTGAGCGTCGCGGCGCGTGCGAGACCCGCCTCGCGACACCGCGTGCGCAGTGCCTGATCGTCGAGCAGGCGTGCCAGCCCCGCCGCGATCGACGCCACGTCGAGCGGATCGGCGAGCACCGCTGCGCCGCCGGCCACCTCCGGCAGCGCCGTCGCGTCGCTCGTCAGCACCGGCGTGCCCGTCGCCATCGCCTCGGCAACCGGCAGGCCGAAGCCCTCGTACAGCGAGGGGAAAGTGAAGACGCCCGCCGCGGCGTAGAGGTCGCGCAGCGCGCTCTCCCCCTGCACGTAGCCGATGCGTCGCACGTGGCTCTGCAGACGCAGCTCGGCGATGCGCGCATCCAGCGCCGCCTCGTCCTGCTTGGGGTCACCGGCCAGGACGAGCAGCGGCATGTCCTCGCGCGTGTCGCGCACGCGGGCGTAGGCCTCGAGCAGGCGCAGGAGGTTCTTGCGGGGCTGCAGCGCGCCGATGAACAGGATGTACCCCGGCTCCAGCCCCCACCCCGCGCGAACGCGGTCGCCGGCGGTCGGGTCCGGGGAAAACGCGGCGGAGACGCCGTTGGGAATCGCCACGACATGGCGCGGATCGAGCCCTGGCACCGTGCGCAGGACGTCGTCGCGCGCATGCTCCGACACCGTCACGACCCGCGCCGCGCGGCGGATCGACCACGGCACGAACCGGCCGAAGGCGAGCGCGTCGGCCTTCGGCATCAGCTCGGGCGCGAAGCGGTAGGACGAGTCATGCACCGTCACCACACCAGGGCAGTTGAGGCCCGGCGGCAGCACGTAGTTGCCGTGGTAGAGCGAAGGCCGATCGGCGCGCAGCCGCGCTGGCAGGCTGACGGCCACGCGACGGTAGTTCGACCCAACGTCCACGGCGACGGGACGAACCACGCCGGACGCCGTGATCGCGTCGGGCACGCGGTCGGGTTCGCGCACGTACGCCAGCACGGTGAACGGCAGATCGTCGCGGGCGGCGAGCGCCGTCAGCAGCCCCGTGGCAACGGTCTCGTCACCCGTGCGGTTGCGGCCGATGACGTCGGCGTCGAAGGCGATGACGTCGGGCATGCCTCAGCCGACGCGGCTGCCGCGCACCGGGCGATCACGCGTCGCCTCGGGGAAGACAGCACGATCGCCGAGCGTCGTGCGCGCGAAATCGAGGAAGGAGACGACCAGGCGGCTCTGCGGGCGCGACGCGTTGCGCACGGCGTAGAACAGGCGGCCGGGCTCGAGCCCCTGCACCGTGGCAGCAGAGAGGCGGCCCTCGTCGAGCTCGCGCTCGACGGCGAGGCGCGAGAGGAACGTCACGCCGAGGCCGGCCTCGACGGCGGACTTGGCAGACTCCTGCAGGCCCAGCTCGGCGACGACGTTGAGATCGCGGGCGCGGATGCCGTGGGCGCGCAGCTCGCGCTCGACGACGGTGCGCACGCCGGCGCCCTCCTGCTGGACGACGAGCGGCTCGTGCACGAGCTCCTCGACGGTGATCTGGCGACCGGCGAACGGATGGTCATTGGTCACGACGAGCACGACCTCGTCGCGCAGGAACGGCTCGAACACCAGCGAGCGGTGCGCGCGCTCGGCGCCGACGATGCCGAACTCGAGCTGCCGGTCGAGCACGCGATCGACGATCGTCTCCGTGTCGTCCACGCGCAGCGAGACGAGCACCTCGGGGTACTCCAGATGGAACGCGCCGAGCAGCGCGGGCAGGATGCGCTCGCCGGGACCGGTCGACGCGCCGACGATCAGCTGTCCGTGCAGGCCCTCGCCCTCCTCCTCCAGGCTGTGGAAGAGATCGCGTTCGGCACCGAGGATGCGCTGCGCGTGCCGGTAGGCGACCTGCCCCGCTTCGGTCGGCTCGACGACGCGGCCGGAGCGATCGATCAGCTGGCAGCCCAGGCGCTTCTCGAGCGAGCGGATCGCGAGCGACACGGCTGGCTGCGTGACGCCGAGCTGCTCCGCGGCCTGCGAGAAGCTGGAGCGATCCACGACGGCGACGAGGGCGGCGAGCTGCTTGGTGTCCATCAGTCGATCGTCTTCCGCGTGGCGATGCCCTCGCGCACGGGCGCCTTGGCCGTGGCGAAGTAGAGCTCGAGCGCCTCCGCGTCGGCACCGCGCTGCAGCGCCAGGTCGATCTCGTCGAGCCGACTGGCGAGCCACGTCGCGTCGATGCGGCCGCGGCGGGCGCGCATCAGCTTGTCATGGTGCGTGCGCTCGACGGACTCGTCGTCGGCGAAGAGCCGCTCGTGCAGCACCTCGCCGGGTCGGCGGCCGATCACGCTGATCTCGATGTCCTTGCCGGGCTCGCGGCCCATCAGCCGGATCATGTCCTGCGCGAGATCCATGATCCGCACTGGATCGCCCATGTCGAGCACGAAGACATCGCCCGACTGACCAACGCCGCCCGCCTGCACGATCAGCTGCTCGTCCTCGGGGATCGTCATGAAGAAGCGGGTCATCTCTGGATCCGTCACCGTGACGGGGCCGCCCTCGAGGATCTGGCGACGGAACGTCGGGATCACGGAGCCGGACGATCCGAGCACGTTGCCGAAGCGCACGGCCATGAAGCGCGTGCCCGGGCGCTCCTGGGCCTCGGCCTCGACGACGTACTCGCAGAGCGCCTTCGACGCGCCCATCGCCGTCTCGGAGATGACGGCCTTGTCGGTCGACACGAGGACGAAGCGCTCGACGCCGTCGTCGGCGGCGATCTCGGCGAGCGCGCGCGTCGCCAGGACGTTGTTGCGCAGCGCGCTGAAGGGATTGATCTCCATCAGCGGCACGTGCTTGTAGGCGGCCGCGTGGAAGATCACGTTCGGCTTCGCCTCGGCGATGATCTTGCGCATGCGGTCGGCGTCCTTGACGTCGGCCACGCACGAGTGCACGCCCGTGATCTCGTGCTCGCGGAGCCACTGATCGATGTGGAAGAGGTTGTCCTCGGCGTGGTCGATCAGCGTCAGCCGGGCGGGCGACAGGCGGCTGATCTGGCGGACGAGCTCCGATCCGATCGAGCCACCGGCGCCGGTCACGACGACCGACTGGCCGGCGAGGTAGCCACCCATCGCGGCGAGATCGAGATTGACGGGCTGTCGCCCGAGAATGTCCTCGACCTGCACCTCGCGGAGGCGGCGCAGCAGCGTCGGGTCGCCATCGAGCAGGTCGTAGAGGCCCGGCAGCGTCTTGACCGGCACGCTGGCGCGCCGGCAGGCGTCGACGACGCGCTGGCGCGCTGTGCCGTCTGCGCCGGGCATAGCGATCACGACCTCGTCCGGCGGCGACGCCTTGAGCAGGGCTGCCAGATCGTGCGTGGTGCCGTCGACCTTGACGCCGTGGAGGCGCATGCCCTGCTTGCGCGGATCGTCGTCGCACAGGCGAATCGGCGTCATCCGCAGCGAGCGGTTGGCGAGCATCTCGCGGACGATCACGGAGCCGGCATCACCGGCACCGACCACGATCACCTCGCGCCCGCGGGGGAACAGCGTGCCGCGGCCCTCGAGAATCGTGCGCGCGACGGCGCGGACGCCGACGGTGCCGAGCAGGAGCAGCAGGAACCAGATCACGAGCACGCCCCTCGGCGGGGTGGCGGCGACCGGCGGGAACAGGTTGGCGTACAGCGCGACGACGACCAGCGCGATCACCGAGGCGCGCAGCAGCCGCCGCACGTCGCGCAGCGAGACGTACCGCCACCAGCGCGTGTACATGCCGTTTACGACGAACACGGCGACGGACAGGACGACGACCCACGGCAGCGTGGCCCAGAACAGGGTGTTCGCCCAGATCGGCACGACGTCGAAACGCAGCTGGAAGGCGAGCCACCAGGCGACGGCGGCCACGGCGGCGTCGGCCGCCATATGACCCACGCGATGCCAGGAGGGGAGACGCATATCAGCGATCATTATAGGTGTCTCGCGCGCAGCGCGGGACACCTATGGTCGAGCGGAGCTCGGGCATAGGTACGGCTTCCTCATCGCAACGCACATCCCTGCGC
>JBPCSK010000478.1:0-3777 GCA_051007275.1 Gaiellales bacterium
GATGTCGTTCAGACTCCGCCCGTCCGAACGGTTCCCCTCTCGGCGCTGCACCTCCTCGGCTGATGCCCACCGCACTCTGCGCACCCGACAAGCTCCGCGGCGCCCTCGACGCGCATGCGGCAGCCGCTGCGCTCGCCCAGGGCGCCCGCGACGCCGGCTGGGAGACGATCGAGCATCCGCTGGCCGACGGTGGAGAGGGCACCTGCGACGCGATCGTGCGCGGGCGCGACGGTCATCGCGTGGAGGTCCGCACGCGCGACGCCATCGGCCGGCCGCGCAAGGCCACGCTCGGCGTGCTGCCCGACGGCACGTGCGTCGTGGAGGGGGCGGAGGCCAATGGCCTCATGCACATTCCGCACAACCGCCGCGACCCGATGCGCGCCACGAGCGCGGGCATCGCGCCGCTCGTCCTGGCGGCGCTCGACCG
The DNA here is from genome assembly GCA_051007275.1 of Gaiellales bacterium. GTDB lineage: Bacteria > Actinomycetota > Thermoleophilia > Gaiellales > F1-60-MAGs149 > F1-60-MAGs149. The sequence continues at coordinate 428 of JBPCSK010000478.1, forward strand.
CAACGCACCGCGCATCGTGATCGGCCTCGGCGGTTCCGCCACCACCGATGGCGGCCTCGGCCTGCTGATCGGCCTTGGCCTGCGCGCCTACGACGCGCAGGGGGAGATGCTGCGCGGGCGCGGGATGGACCTGCCGCAGGTCGCCTCGCTCGACCTCAGCGGTCTCGACGCGCGCCTCGCGCGCACCGAGCTGATCGTGGCCGTCGACGTCGAGAGTCCGCTGTCGGGTCCGCTTGGCGCCGCCTGCGTGTTCGGACCGCAGAAGGGCGCCACCCCCGAGCAGATCGCGATCCTCGACGGCGGTCTGGCCCGTCTGGAGGAGCTGTATGGCGATCGCGCCCGGCGCCCCGGGGCAGGGGCGGCGGGCGGCCTTGGCGCGGCGTGCTTCCTGCTCGGCGCGGAGCCGATTCCCGGTGCCGAGCTGGTGATGCGCGAGACGGGCTTCCACGAGCGGCTGGCCCGCGCCGACATCGTGCTGACCGCCGAGGGCTCCGTCGATGCACAGAGCGCAGCCGGCAAGACCGTCGCGCGCGTCGCCACCGCCAGTCGCGCTGCCGGCGTGCCCTGCGTGATCTTCGGCGGTCGCGTGGACGACGACGTCGATGCGCTGTACGCGGCAGGCGCGTCCGCCGTGCTTGGCATCGGGCGCGGGGCTCGCCCGATCCGTCAGGCGCTGCGGGAGAGCGCGGCCGATCTGCGCGCGGCCGCCCGTGCGGTCTGCACGCTCCGCGGCTAGGGCCTACTCCGCGGCGTCGGGCTCGACGACCGCCAGCGCACGCCGAATCGGGCGTGGCAGGTTGAACGACACGTCCTCGTGGACCGTCTCGACCTCCGTCACGGACGCGACGACGTAGCGCTGCTCGAACCAGGCGATCACGCCGCGCACGAGGCGCTCAGGCGCCGACGCCCCCGAGGTGATGCCGACCCGCGCGATGCCGTCGAGCCAGTCGAGCTGGATCTCGCTCTCGTCCTCGATCAGATGGCTGGCCGCGCCCGCCTCACGCGCAACCTCAACGAGCCGGCAGGAGTTGGACGAGTTCGCGGACCCGATCACGAGGACGAGCTCCACCTGCGTGGCGAGCTCCTTGACGGCCGCCTGACGATTGGAGGTCGCGTAGCAGATGTCCTCCTTCACCGGACTGTGAATCCAGGGGTAGCGCTCCTTCAATGCGGCGATGATGCCACGCGTCTCGTCGACGGACAGCGTCGTCTGCGTGAGGTACGCGAGCGGCTGGGTCTCGTCGAAGTCGGGGAGGCTCGCGACATCCGCCTCCGTCTCCACCAGGGTGATCGCCTGGGGCGCCTCGCCCATCGTCCCGACGACCTCCTCATGCCCCTCGTGGCCGATCAGGAGCATCTTGTAGCCCCGCGCGTCGTACCGTTTGGCCTCGCTGTGCACCTTGGTGACCAGCGGGCAGGTGGCGTCGACGACCTCGAGCCCCCGGGCCTGCGCGGCCTCGTGGACCGTCGGCGCGACGCCGTGCGCGGAGAACACGACCGTGGCTCCCGCGGGAATCTCGCTGACGTCATCGACGAAGATCGCGCCGCGCGTCTCCAGGTCGCGCACGACGTGGATGTTGTGGACGATCTGCTTGCGCACGTAGACCGGTGCCCCCTGCAGCTCGAGCGCCCGCTCGACGGTCTCGACGGCGCGATCGACGCCGGCGCAGTAGCCGCGGGGCGCGGCGAGGTAGATGTCGAGGGAGGGCATGCCCACAGGATACCGACCGGCCTATCGCAGGCGCGCGGACGTTCGGCCGTACGATTGCCGCATGCGCAGCGCTCGCCGTCCAGCCCAGGTCGCCGTGGTCCTGCTCGTGCTCCTGATCGCAACGCAGCTCGTCTACCCGCAGGTGCCCGACGCGTGGACGGTGCGCATGACGGCACTGACCGTCCTGCTGTTCCTCGGCGCGTCGGTCGCGGCCGCGTGGAACCGCTCCGGGCCGCGCTATGCGTTGTGCCTGGCCGGCACGGCGTTCCTCGTGGGCCTGGCGTCGGAGATCGCCGGCGTCCACACGGGGATCCCGTTCAGCACGTACGCCTACACCGACGCGCTGCAGCCGCAGCTGGCGGGGGTGCCGATCATCATCCCGCTGGCGTGGGCGATGATGGCCTATCCGGCCTGGCGCATCGGCGAGCTGCTGGGCACGACGCCGATGATGCGCGCACTCGTGGCAGCGGGAGCCCTGACCGCGTGGGACGTCGCACTCGACCCGCAGATGGTGGGGCTCGGCATCTGGGTGTGGCCGAACGGCGGCGCGTACCACGGGATCCCGCTCGTGAACTTCCTCGGCTGGTTCGCCGTCGGCTTCGTCTTGTTCGGCTGGTGGGCGCTCGTGGAGCGCGACCGCACCCACGCAGGCGCTGACGTCCTGGGAGACGTGCTCGGCCCGGCGCTCTTCATCTGGACCTGGATCGGCGAGACGGTGGCCCACGCGCTGTTCTTCGAGGGCACCGGCGTGGCGCTGGCGAGCTTCCTGGCGATGGGGGTCTTCGCCGTGCCAGCGATCCTGCGGCTGCGCGTGGTGGAGCGCCGGCGATGACGCACGTCGTCGTGATCGGAGCTGGTGTGGGCGGACTGGGCGCCGCCGTGCGGCTCGTCGGTGCCGGGTGTCGCGTGACGGTGCTCGAGGCCGCGACGACGATCGGCGGGAAGCTCAACATCGAGCACCTGGACGGTCACACGTTCGACACCGGTCCGTCGCTGATGACCATGCCGTTCACGCTCGCCGACACGCTCGCGGCGGCCGACGTGCGGCTGGAGGACGTCCTCGAGCTGCTGCCGGTCGAGCCGATCTGCCGCTACCGCTGGCACGACGGCGCGCAGCTCGAGACCTGGAGCGACGACGATCGCACGGCTGCGGAGCTGGAGCGCTTCGAGCACGGGGCAGGGCAGGAGTGGCACGCGCTGCTCGACCAAGGGCGTCGCACGTGGGAGATGTCGCTGCCCCTGTTCCTCTCGGAGCCCGTCGGCTCGTTCCTCGACATCGCGCGCCGCAGCGGTCGGCCGATTGACCCGCGTGACATTCAGGCGCACGTCACCCTCAGCCAGATCGCGCAGCGGCGCTTCCGCGACCCCCGCCTGCAGCAGCTGGTCGAGCGCTTCGCCACGTACGCCGGCGCCGACCCGGCCCGCGCGCCCGGCACCCTGTCGGTGATCCCGTACACCGAGACGGCGTTCGGCGCCTGGCATCCGCGAGGCGGAATGCACCGCATCGCGGAGGTGCTGCGCGACGTGATCAGCGACCGAGGCGGAGTGGTGCGGACGCTGGCCCGCGTGACGCGCGTGCTGATCGAGGACGGTGCCGCCGTCGGCGTCGAGCTGGCCGACGGCGAGCGCATCGCCGCCG
>JBPCSK010000479.1:0-1912 GCA_051007275.1 Gaiellales bacterium
TCGCCGCTGGCACGGAGACCGCATTCGACGTGCTGGTGACGGACATCGACCTAGCCAAGGTCAAGGGGCCAAACGGCATTGTCGTGGCCAACGTCCTGCGTCGGCTGCGACCGGAGATCGGCGTCGTGCTGCTGACGTCGTACGCCGACCCGCGCCTCGTCGGCACGAAGCTCGATCAGCTGCCGACGCGCACCGAGTACGTACGCAAGAACGCGCTTCGCGACATCGAGGCACTGCGCGGCACGATCCACCGGGCGACGGCGGAAACGACTCGGCCCATCGCGTACACCTCGGATCTGCCCCTCACCGACACGCAGATCGAGACGATGCGTCTCGTCGCACAAGGCCACAGCAATGCGGAGATCGCGCGCCAGCGATTCGTCTCCGAAGGCGCCGTCTCCGTATCGCTCCGCCGCATTGCGCGCACGCTCGGCTACGGCGGCAACTCCACCGTGAACGTCCGCGCGCAGATCGTGCGGGCGTACTACGAGCTAGCAGGGGCCAGCGGTGCCCACGACACGCTCCCGTCCTAGCACGCGCGAGCTGCTCGGCGGCCCCTGGCCGATCTCACTCCGCGGCTGGCTGACAATCACGGCGATGCTCTGGACGATCGCGCCGCTGCGGCTGCAGGCGCAACTCGGCGTGCCGTTCCGCATCGTGGTGATGCTGGCCCTCATTGGATGGCTGGCGACGACGGTGCTGTACCTGGCCGCGCGTCTGACGTTCTACCGCCACCAGCGCGACGCGCCCCTGCACGTCGCCTGGCTGATCCTGCTCTTCGCGCTCGTCGGCGTCGCCCGTGCCGCCGCGGTGCTGGCGCTGCCCGAGAGCCGTGACGCCCTCGGGGGCGGCTGGTCGAGCGTGGTCATCGCCGGCATGTGGCTCGTACCGGGCACGGTCCTCAACGGCGTGCTGATCACGTACCTGATCGCCGTGCTGCACTGGTACGCCGGCGAGCAGGCGCGACTGGTCCGCTTCGAGGTCGCTGCCGAGGCGGCACGCCTGCGTACCCTCGGCGCGCTCGATGCGGCACGCGCGGTCATCACGACGCGCATCCAGGGCACCCTCGAGGAGCGATTCGAAGAGCTCGAGCGTGCCGCGAGTGGCGGAGCGGAAGATCAGCTGCCGGACGCGCTGCTCAACTCTGTCCGCGGCTACGTGCGCCCCGAAAGCCACCGACTCTGGCAGGAGCGCGGGACCGTGCGGCGCGGCAGCACCGTCGCCGACCTCGAGCGGGCGAGCCTCGCCGCACCCCTGCCGATCGCACTCCCATACGCGCTGTGGGCCACCATCGTCATCCCGTCGTCGGCTGCCCATTTCGGCGGCATCCACTGGCTGCCCAGCGCGCTCGCGACGCTGGTGGTCATGGCGGTGCTGTACCCCCTCGGCCGCGTGGTCATCCGCCGCTGGGCTCCCGCGCCGCACTATCTGAGCGCGCGCGTGGTCTCGCTGATCTTCATGCTCGCCGTCGCCCTGACGCCACTCGTGACCACCATGGTTGGCGGGCGCGACGTTGCGCGGCTTCAGGTCTACGGCGCCGCCTGCATCGTGGTGTTCACGCTCGCCGTCAGCTGGGCGCAGGCCGGACTGCGCGTCAAGGACTCGCGCCTCGGCGAGCTGCGCTCCCACGCCGAGCAGGCCGAGATCGGCCGGCTCGCCCTCGAGGTCGCCACCGAGCAGATGCAACGCGAGCTCGCCCTCCACCTCCACAGCACCGTGCAGGCCGGCCTCGTGGCATCGGCCTACTCGATCCAGGATGCCGTCAACCGCAATGATCCCGCCGCGCTCGAGACGGCGATCGCCGATGCACGCACCGCGATCGCACGCGTGGGCGAGAACGCTGACGAACCGGCCATGCCCGACCTCGACGCGTTGCGCACCGTGATCGACGAGCGCTGGGGCGGCGCGATCG
>JBPCSK010000480.1:0-8352 GCA_051007275.1 Gaiellales bacterium
GGGTCTGAGCCCCGCTTTGCGGCGCGCCCCCCCCCCGCGCGCGGGCCCCCGCCCCGCCCCGCATCCCCGTCCCGGTCGCCATCCAGCGGCAGATGCAGCTGCTCGCCCTCGACGAGCCGCGACACGCTGACGCCGAGCAGGCGGATCGGCGGCGGCCGGTCGCGCAGCGCGCGCTGCAGCGCCAGCTCGGCGAGGCGCGCGATCTCCGTAGGGTCACCGGTCGGCTGTCCAGCCGACGTGGCCCGCGACAGGATCCGAAAGTCGGGGTAGCGCAGCTTGACGGTGACGGTGCGCGCCACGAGGCCCTCGGCGAGCATGCGCTCGGTGGCGCCGAGCGCCATCCGCGCGGCATGCTCCGAGAGGATCGCGGGATCCGAGATGTCGTGGTCGAACGTCTCCTCGTTGCCGATCGTCACCGACGGCCCGCTGGCTGCCACGACGGGTCGCGGGTCGATGCCGCGGGCGCGCTCGCGCAGATCGCGACCCATCACGCCGGGCAGGATCAGTCGCAGGCGCTCGTCATCGAGGTCGGCGAGCTGCCCGATGCGCTCGAGGCCCGCCACCTGCAGGCGCTTGTCGGCCTTCGGACCGATGCCGGGCAAGGCGCGCAGGGGGAGCGGCGCAAGAAACTCCTCCTCCCGACCGGCTGCCACGACCACGAGACCGACCGGCTTGTCCTGATCGGACGCGATCTTCGCGACGGTCTTGCCCGTTCCGCAGCCGAATGACGCACCGAGACCGGTCTCCGCGCGGATCCGACGCTGCAGGTCAACCAGGAAGCTGCGCGCCTCGCCTGCGGTGCCGACCACGTCGGTCAGATCGAGGTAGCCCTCGTCGATCCCGACCTGCTCAACAATCGGCACGGCGCTGCGCACGAGGGTCCACAGTCCCTCGGAGTGACGCTTGTACTTGGCCATCTCGGGGCGCACGAACGTCGCCGTGGGGCAGCGACGGTACGCCTCAGCCGAGCTCATGGCCGAGCGAATGCCGAACGCACGCGCCTCGTAGGAGGCCGTCGAGACGACGCCGCGGCCGAGCGGATCACCGCCCACGACGAGCGGGATGCCCTGCAACGCCGGATCCTCCAGCACCTCGACGGCGGCGAAGAACGCGTCGAGGTCGAGATGGGCGACAACGCGGCTCACGCGGTCGAGACTACCACCCCCTTTTCCCCGCAAATAGCGGATTTTTGGGGCGGTTCCCGGCCGAATACCCGCGCAGCAACGGCGGTTTCTGCCTATGCTCCCCACCCATGGGAGCGAGGAAGCCGCAGGGCCTGTCGGGGGCCGACCGTTGAGCCATGACGCCGACAAGCTGATCCGCCAGCTCTCGCTGGTCGCGTACATCATGGCCGAGAAGCGGCCGATCACTGCGCGCGACGCCAAGAACGCCGTCGAGGGCTACTACGACATGTCCGACGAGGCGTTCGCCCGTCGCTTCTACGCCGATCGCGCCGAGCTCCTGGCGCTGGGCGTGCCGATCAAGTCGAACCGCGACGAGTTCACGGGCGAGGAGCTCTACACGCTCACGCGCGAGAACTACTTCCTGCCGCCGCTGCATCTCACCGATCGCGAGCTGGCCGCGCTCAACACGAGCCTGTTTCTGCTCGAGGGGCAGTTCGCCTACGCCGCGCCGCTGCGGCTCGCGCTGCAGAACCTTGCGCTGGGCCGCCCGGGCGTGCTCGAGCAGTCGCCCGCCATCGGCGTGTCGCTCGACCTCTCCGGCGGCGGGCACTCCCCCGAGATCGCCGCGCGCCTCGCCAAGCTCGAGGGCGCCATCTCGAAGCAGAAGACGATCGTCTTCAACTACTTCGCGATCAGCACGGGCCAGGAGAAGTCGCGCACGGTCGATCCGTACGGCCTCTACTTCTCGGATTCCAACTGGTACCTGGTCGGCCACGACCACGACCGCGATGCGATCCGCAACTTCCGCGTGTCGCGCATCCGTGGCGACATGCGCTTCCACACCCGCAAGGAGCGCGACTTCCGTCGCCCCGTCGACTTCGATCCGGCTACGTACCGCGATCGCGCGCCGTGGGCGCTCGATGAGCCCACGGGCGAGGCCACGCTGTACGTCGCGCCGAGCGCCGCCTGGCTCGTCGACCGCCTCTTCAACAAGCACGGCGAGGTCACGACGCACGAGGATCGCTCCGCCACGTTCGAGACGCAGTACAGCGACGTCGACCGCCTCGTCGAGTGGATCCTCGGCCTCGGCGGCCAGGTCCTGCCACTCGGCCCGAGCGAGGTCGTCGCCGCCGTCGTCGAGGCGCTCGAGAACGTCCGCGACGCGCACGCCGGCGAGACGCCCGCAATTGCGGCGCCGAAGAAGATCGTCACGGAGCCCGAGGCGCCCGTCGCTCGCCCGTCGAACCCGGTCGCCCCTGAGCGCTTCGCAGTCCTGCAGGCCCTGCTCGCCGACCTGCTCGAGACGTGCGGCACCGACCAGAGCGGCAGCATCGCAGCCTCGGTCCTGCAGGATCGCTACAAGATCGACGACGAGGAGATGGTCGAGCAGATCAACCTCCTCAACCTCGTCAACTTCGGCGGCGGCTGCTACGCCGTCTACGCCGAGCTCGACGAGGACGGCATGATCAACGTCCAGAAGGAACTGTACGGCGAGGACTTCCGTCGCCCGGCCCGCCTGTCGCCGCTCGAGGCGAAGGCGATCCTGATGGCCCTCGATCTGGTCGGTCCGCAGATCGCCGGCGCCACTAACTCGACGCTCGCCAGCGTGCGCGAGAAGGTCGAGATCGCGTGCTGCGGCGGCGTCCCCGGCGGCCAGCCGTCGACCACCGTCGACGTCGGCGTCCCCGAGGACGTCATCGGCGAGATCTCGTGGGCCATCGAGCGCCAGCGCCTCGTCCGCATCACGTACCTGTCGCGCACCTCGAACGAGGTCGCCGAGCGCGTGATCGAGCCGTACAAGCTGCGCGGCGTCAACTCGGACTGGTACGTCGAGGCCTGGGACGTGGGCGCCGAGGGCGAGCGCACGTTCCGCATCGACCGCATCCAGACCGCCGAGCGCACCAAGGAAGCGTTCGAGCCGCGCGAGGGTCTCACGAACCTCGCCGAGCAGCGCAGCCTGGGCGGCACGAAGGGCTCCGTCAGCGTCTGGTTCTCCCCCAGCATCGCCCTGCGCGAGTCGGAGAAGCGCTCCGGCGCCTCCCAGCTGCGCGACGGCGCGCTCCTCGACACGATCACGTTCGACTCCGAGCGCTGGCTCGAGGACGAGGTCATCAAGTACCGCGGCGAGGCCGTGCTGATCGAGCCGGCCGCCCTGCGCGCCCGCGTCGCCCGCCGCGCGACGCAGATCCTCAAGGAGGTCAAGGGCGCCAAGCGCCTGGCCTCCAAGAGCCGTCGCTAGTCAGCCGGCGCGAGCGACCGGTACACTACCCCGCGTGTCGGGTCGCCTCACGTCGCTCACATCCAAACTGACGTACGCCAACGTGCTCGCGACCGTTGCCCTGTTCCTCGCCCTCGGCGGAACTTCCTACGCAGTTACCGCGCTCCCCCGCAATAGCGTCGGCACGAAGCAGTTGAAAGCACGCGCCGTGACGAAGGGCAAGGTCGCCAAGAATGCGATCGATGGTTCTCACGTTCGTGACGGCTCGCTGTCGAGCGTCGATTTCGCGGCCGGCACGTTGCTACGAGGCGAGAGAGGCGAGCCCGGAGCAGCGGGCCCACAGGGCATACCCGGAGCCGCCGGCTCGACCGGCGACACCGGTCCACAGGGAGTTCAGGGCCCTGCGGGAACGCTCGATGCTCCTGGGTTCGCCACTTCAACGATCCTCAGCGCGACGAATCCCCGCGACACGGCAGTCGCGATCGGAAGTGACGGCTACGCGGTGATCGCTGCCGTTAGCGCTCCCACGGTCTATGTGTCCCACTGTGAGAACCTGGCCTGCAGCGCCGCGACGACAACGCAGATCGCAACTGGTGGAAGCACGGCTGGCGGGACCTCGATCGCGATCAATTCGCAAGGCGTTCCTGTCGTCGCCTTTCATGGCGAGGCCGCTGGGGCGTCTGGAGGGCAGATCAAGGTGGCCACCTGCGCCAATGTTGTCTGCACCAGCGCGACAACTGAGGTGGTCGACCCGGGGGCGGGCAGCGTCTACGGCGATCAGACATCGATCACCATCGGCACGGATGGCCTTCCCGTCGTGGCGTACTTCACGACGGCGACCCGTGACCTGCTGCTCGTCCACTGCACCAGTGCGACGTGTTCAACTGCAAGTGCGCCGATCACCGTCGCGTCGGCTGGGTGGGTCGGCGAGTACGTGGACATTGCGGTGGGAACGGACGGTCGTCCGGTAATGGCCTACTACGACCGCACCAACGGTGATGTCGAATTTGCGCGCTGTGCTGATGCCGTCTGCACCTCCGCATCCGCCTCAACGTTCGCTACCGCCAACTCCGATGGCCTAGGCACGTCGATCGCCATTGGCGGTGACGGACTTCCCGTGATCACGTACGGTGACACAACCGGCAAGTCTGCGAATCTCATCCACTGCACGGCGATGGACTGCTCGACGACCGACGCAACAGTCGTGCTCGCCACGGATCCGAACGCGATTGCCTTCACATCCGTGGCAATTGGCTCCGATGGACTACCCGCCGTCTCGTTTTACCGTTATCAACAGTACGACCTCGGTTACGCGCACTGCGCGACGGTCACCTGTGCGTCGAATTCCACGGCCACGCTATTGACCGATGGAATCGTCGGCGGGTACTCCACATTGGCATTCGGCGTTGACGGGCGGGCCGTGATCGCCTCCACGCGCGCCGGCGTGTCCCCGACGATACCGTTCGTGCACTGCGGGTCAATCACCTGCACGCCAAACCAGCGCAGCTAGCCGAGAGCACGTCGCGCGGGGGGCCCGAGGATCGGATCATCGCCGTCGGCGAATGACTGCGCCAATTCGCGGTGCTGCTCAGGACCATTACCGAGCGCGAGCAGCGCGTTGCGCTTGAGGTAGCGCCCGTCGAGGTCGGGCACGTAGAGGCGACGGTAGTGCTCGAGGAGATCCTCTTCGGAGGCCTCGAGCCATGCGTCCAGCCGCACCCAACCGGCGTCTGAGGGTGCGCGGTCGGCGCGGCGCTCAATCGGGCCCTGGTTGTACGGGCATACGTCCTGGCAGATGTCACAGCCGTAGACCTGGTCGCCCATGCCGCCGGCGATCTCCTCGGGCACGTCACGACGGCTCTGCGTCCAGTACGAGACGCACTGCTCCGCGTTGAGGACATACTCCTCGTCGAGCGCGCCGGTCGGGCACGCGTCGATGCACAGCGTGCAGGAGCCGCAGCCCTGCCGCACCGGCTCGGGTGCGTCGTAGGCGATCGCGGCATCGGTGATGAGCGTGCCGATCGAGATGAACGAGCCGAGGCCGGGCGCGATCGCCATCGTGTTCTTGCCGCCGAAGGTCAGCCCGGCGCGACGCGCGCCCTCGCGATCGACGTGGTGGTTGGCGTCCACGTGGACGACGCTGCGATGACCCGCCTCCTTGAGGTGGTCACGGACCCGTCCGAGCGCCTCGCGCAGCGTCGTGTACGGATCCCCCCAGGCGTAGCGCGGCAGCCGACCCACCGGACCGTCTGGTCGTGGCGTTGCTGGCTCCCAGATGGGCAGGATCGCGCTGATCACGGTCTGCGCGTTGCGCACCGCCTTCTCTGGATGGCAGGACACCTCGGGGCGGGCCGCCGTGAAGCGCATGTCGGCCCACAGCCCGCGCTCCAGCCGATCGCGCAGCGCGGCCTCGACCTCGACGTACGCCTCAGCGGGCGCAGCTCCGAGCACGATGCCGTCCGCATCGACGAGCGCCTGCAACTCCGCGAGCGTCAACTCTCCCATGCGCAGAGCCTACCGGCGGCCGTTCGGGGGCTGGCCCGTGCTCGACGCCGCCGGGCGATCTACGTCGACGTCGCCTCGTCCCCGGACACGATGGGCCCGGGCCCATGGTGTCATGGCGAGCGTGTGGCTGTCATCACACCGCGCGACTATCCCTCCCCCCGCGGACGCGCGCCCATGACGGTCCACGCGTCTCGCGTGTGCGTCCGCTCGTCGAGCGCATCGCCCGTGCCCAGAAGTGACGACGATGATCACGGGTACCGGCGGCGGTAGTGTTCTCCGCAGGCCCGCTGCCGAGGACGAGGTCGAGGTCTGGACGGACGGGGCGTGCTCCGGCAACCCCGGGCCCGGCGGCTGGGCGGCGATCCTGCTCTGGCGCGATCATCGCCACGAGATCTACGGCGGCGAGCCGGAGACCACGAACAACCGCATGGAGCTGATGGGGCTGATCAAGGGGCTTGAGACGCTCACGCGGCCGTCGAAGGTCGTCGTGGTGACGGACTCGGCGTACGTGGAGAAGGCGTTCACGCAGGGCTGGCTGAAGAACTGGCAGCGCAATGGCTGGAAGACCTCGGCCAAGAAGCCCGTCGAGAACCAGGATCTGTGGCAGGCCGCATTGGCAGCAGTGGAGCCGCACGACGTGCGCTTTGAGCGCGTCAAGGGACACGCCGGGATCGAGCTGAACGAGCGTGCGGACGAGCTCGCGGTGCTCGGTCGCGACGAGGCCGCACGGTACTGACCGCTTTTTTCCCGATCTGGGCTATGCTCCCGCAGCATTCCTAAAGGGAGATACAGGTCTCGTGGCACAGCAGGTTCGACGCAAGCGGAATACGCTTCCCCCCAAGAAGCGCAAGCGCGTCCAGATTTCGGACGATCAGATCCGCTACACCAATGTCGAGGGCCTCAAGCGCTTCCTGTCGGATCGCGGCAAGATCCGCTCGCGCCGCATGACGGGCCTGTCCCGTCGCCAGCAGGCGCTAGCCGCGCGTGAGATCAAGCGCGCCCGCGAGATGGGTCTCCTCCCCTTCGTGATGCCGAAGCTCGAGCGTGCTCGTGGCGGCGGTCGCCCGGATCGCCGCGGCGAGGATCGCGACGACCAGACGATGGCGTCGGTCGAGGCACAGGAGGCTGGCGCCACCGAGGTGCTGACCGCCGTTGCCGACATGCAGGACGAGGTGGCAGTCGAGACTGCCGCCGACGACTCCTGAGTCGCCCCTACCGCTGAGCCGTACAATCCCGCGCGTCAGCGTGGGCGGGCGTAAAAAGTGCGTACTAATTACGTACGCGGCGTAGCCGCGGTCGTCAGAAGTGCGCACTTGGCACGTACGCCCTGAGCTGATGCAGTCCAGGCAGACCCGAAAACGCCAGCAGGGGTCCCGGCGTACGCGCTGAGTGCGCACTTCTGACGTCCGGCTGCGCCGTACGTCATTAGTACGCACTCTTCACGCCCGCCTTCGTCAGCGCGAACGAACGAAGTCCACCCTGCCGAACGCCCTGCTGCTGACGGGCCCTAGAAGCCGAGCGCGAACTTGGCGTCTTCGCTCATCAGCTCGGGCGTCCACGGCGGGGCCCAGACGAGCTCGGCCTTGACGTCCTTGACGCCCGGGATCTCGGTGATGGCGCGCTCGATCTCGGCCGCGATGTGCGGACCGGCGGGGCACCCCATCGACGTGAGCGAGTACGTCATCGCGACGTTGTTCTCCTCATCGACGTTGACCTCGTAGACGAGGCCGATGTCGACGATGCCCATCATCAGCTCCGGGTCCTCGACCTGGTTGAGGGCCTCGATGACGATCTGCTTGGTGACTTCGCTCATGGTGTTCCCTTCGCGTTCCCTGACAGGGTAGCCGACGGACGCGCTTACGAGCCGAGGCGATCCGGCAGCTGGCGGTGCGGCCAGACGCGCAGGAACGCGGAGCGCTCGTCCCCGTCGCGCAGCGCCGCCTTGACCTCGGCGAGCGCGTGCCGATCCGAATCGGCCAGCTGCGCTGCCAGGGCGGTGGCCCAGGCGAGCTGGTCTGCGGCCGGGACGAGCGCCTCGATTAGACCGAGGCGCAGTGCCTCGTCCGCCCCCACGCGCGCACGGGTGGCGAGCAGGCGCAGCGCGGTCGCCGGCCCGACGAGCCGCTCGAGCCGACCAAGGCCGCCGAAGCCGGGCATCAGCGCCAGCGATGCGTGCACGAAGCGCAGCTCGGCCGCCGGATCCGCGATGCGCCAATCGGCAGCGAGCGCGAGCTCGGCGCCCCCACCGACGGCATGACCGGGCAGGCTCGCGAGCACGGGGATGGACAGCTGGGCAAGGAGGTCGCCGAGCCCGGTGCCGGCGTCGGTCAGACGCACGCCGCTCTCGTCGAGCGCCTCCCAGTCGCGGATCGCCGCGCCGGAGCAGAACACGCCATCGGCGCCGGTCAGCACCAGCAGGCGCACGTCGGGATCGGAGCCGGCCGTCAAGGCGTACCGCTCAACGAGGTCGAGCGCCTCGGGACTCAGCGCATTGCGCGTCGCGGC
>JBPCSK010000481.1:0-5617 GCA_051007275.1 Gaiellales bacterium
GTCAGCAGTGGCGCTGACTCCCAGACTCCTTGGAACCAGGCGACGCGATGACCTCGAGGTGAATCGGTCGCTGCCGACCGAGCCACCTCGAGGCCTTCGCGTCGCCCGCCAACGACAAAGGGCCCCGGGTTGCCCCGGGGCCCTTCTCGTGGAACCACTGCGCCGGCGAACCGGCACCGAGACTGCTTAGCGCAGCTCGACGGTGGCGCCAGCCTCCTCGAGCTCGGCCTTGAGCTTGTTGGCGTCCTCGGCGGGCACGCCCTCCTTGACCATGCCAGGAGCGCCGTCGGCGATGTCCTTGGCCTCCTTCAGGCCCAGGCCGGTGGCCGAGCGGATCACCTTGATGACCGGGATCTTCTGCGAGCCGGCGTCGGCGAGGAAGACGTCGAACGACGACTTCTCCTCGGCGGCCGCGGCGTCGCCGCCACCGCCACCCGCGGCCGGAGCGGCGACAGCGACAGCAGCAGCTGCCGAGACGCCGAACTCCTCCTCGAGGGCCTTGACGAGCGTGTTGAGATCGAGGACGGACATGCCCTTGATCTCCTCAATCAGCTGATCAGTGGTGAGAGCCATGATCGTTTCTCCTTAGGGTTGATGAATGGCGCGCCTACGCGGCGGCCTTCTGCTTTTCGATCTGATCGAGCGCGACCACGAGGCCACGCGGGATTGCTGCGAGCGTGCTCGCGAGACCCTGAATCGGGCCGTTGAGCGCGACGACGAGCTGAGCGTGCAGCTGGTCCCTGCTCGGCAGGGTCGCCAGCGTCTTGATGCCATCCGCATCGAGGACGACCCCATCGATCAGGCCACCCTTGATCTGGAGGATCTGCGTCTCCTTCGCGGCCGCGGCAAGCGCCTTGGCGACGGGAGCCGCGTCCGACTTGCAGAACGCGATCGCGGTCGGGCCGGTCAGGAAATCCCCGAGGCCCTCGACGCCAGCGCGCTGCACGGCGATGCGTGCGAGCGTGTTCTTGGCGACGTAGAACGATGCGTCGTGCGGACGGATCTCGTTGCGAAGCACTGCGAGCTGCTTCACGCTGAGTCCGCGGTAGTCAGCGACGATCATCGAGGACGCGTTCTTGAACTCGGCCTCGAGCTCGCCGATGAGCTCTTCTTTTCGTTCCTTCAGCATTGGTGTACCACCTCCTTTCGTCTGCGTGCCCGCCGTTTGGACGGCGAGCACGGCGAAGAGGCGGTACGAGACCGTCTCCGCTCGAACTGCACCGCCTGCGCCGGTCTTCTCGGCCCTCCGTGTGGAGGGCCTTGCCGGCGGTCCCTGGCGACAGGTTCACGCGGGATGGGAGTCAGTCGGCCGTTAGCCGTTCTGCTCCTCGAGCACGTCGCGGGTGCGCGACGGATCGATCTTGATGCCCGGGCCCATGGTGGAGCTCAGGACAACGGTCTTGATGTAGCGGCCCTTGGCGGACGACGGCTTGGCGCGGAGGATCTCCTCCAGCACCGTGGCGTAGTTCTCGCCGAGCTCGCGCTCACCGAAGGACTTCTTGCCGAGCGCGACGTGCACGAGGCCGGCGCGGTCGGTGCGGTACTCGATCTTGCCGCTCTTGATGTCCTCGACGGCCTTCTTGATATCCATCGTGACGGTGCCGGTCTTCGGGTTCGGCATCTTGCCGGAGGGTCCGAGGACGCGGCCGAGCTTGCCGACGGTGACCATCATGTCGGGCGTCGCAACGGTGACGTCGAAGTCGTCAAAGCCCTCGAGGATCTTCGCGGCGAGGTCCTCGCCACCGACGATGTCGGCGCCGGCGGCCTGCGCCTCGGCGACCTTGTCGCCCTGGGCGAACACGGCGACGCGCATGTCGGAGCCGGTGCCGTGCGGCAGCATGACGGTGCCGCGGAGCTGCTCCTCGGCGTGGCGGACGTTGATGCCGAGGCGGAAGTGCACCTCGACGGTCTCGTCGAAGTTGGCGGTGCTCAGCGTCTTGAGCAGGCGGACGGCCTCGATCGGCTGGTACAGCTTCTCGCGATCGATCTGCGCCTTCGCGGCTGCGAGCTTCTTACCGCTCATGCCTCCACCTCCACGCCCATCGAACGGGCGGTGCCGGCGATGATCTTCATCGCGGCCTCGACGTCATTGGCATTGAGATCTTCCATCTTCGTCTCGGCGATGGACTGCAGCTGGGCCTTGCTCAGCGTGCCGACCTTGTCGCGATGCGGGACGGCCGAGCCGCTCTTGAGCTTGAGGGCCTCCTTGATCAGCACGGCCGCCGGCGGCGTCTTCGTGATGAAGGTGAAGGAGCGATCCTCGAACACCGAGATCTCGACCGGGATGATGCGGCCGTTCTCGCTCTGCGTCTGGGCGTTGAACGCCTTGCAGAAATCCATGATGTTGACGCCGTGCTGACCGAGCGCGGGTCCGACCGGCGGGGCAGGGTTGGCCTGTCCGCCTGGGATCTGGAGCTTGATGATGGTGACGACCTTACCGGCCATCTTGACCTCCTGCGGTGCATGCGCCCAAACCGTCGGGCTCCCGCTGTCTGGCGTCGCGAGTGCGACGCGGGGTGAATCCTAGATCAGCCTCAGTCGAGGCGCTTCACATCGCTGAAGCCGAGCTCGACGGGGACCTGACGCTCGAAGATCGAGACGTGGACCTTGAGCTTGGACGACTCGTTGTTGATCTCGATGATCTCGCCGTCGAAGTCGGCGAGCGGACCCGAGATGACCTTGACCATCTGCCCGAGCGTGAACTCGGCGACGGCCTTCGGCTTGGCCTCGGCGGCCTCGACCTTGAGGAGCTTGTCGACCTCGGCCTGACCGAGCGGCACGAGCGTCATCTCCTCGCGCTTGCCCTGGGCGCCGACGAAGCCCGTCACGCCGGGGGTGTTGCGCACGAGGCTGACGCACTCGGGGGTCGCATCCATCTGCACGAGGACGTAGCCGGGGAGCACGCGGCTCTCCTTCTCGACCTTCTTGCCGTCACGCGTCTCGACGATCTGCTCGGTCGGCACGACGATGCGGCGGATGTCGTCGCCACCCTGCTGGGTGCGACGGCGCTGCTCGAGGTTGCGGCGGACCTTGTCCTCGTGACCGGAGTAGGTGTGGATGGCGTACCAGCGGAACATGAAGTGACCTCGTTGACTAGCCCGCCTGCTGGTTGATGAGCCAACCGGCGAGCCTGGAGAAGATGGAGTCGAGCGCGTACAGGTACACGCCGACGATGAGGCAGGTGATGATCACGACGGCCGTGGCCTGGATCAGCACGGGACGCGTGGGCCACTGGACGCGCTTGAGCTCGGCCCAGCACTCGCGGATGAAGGTGCCGAAGCCGGCGCGCTCGGCCGCATGGCCGGACTGGCTCTTCGTCGGGCGCGTGCGAGCGGCGCGCTCCTGACGGCGGCGCTCAGCGCGCTCTTGGCGCGACTCCTTCTTCGGAGCGGTGTCGTCCGCGTCGGCCACGGGGGCTAGCGCGTCTCCCGATGCAGGGTGCTCTTGCCGCAGCGGCGGCAGAACTTGTTCAGCTCGATGCGGTCGGGGGTGTTCCGCTTCGACTTGTTGGTCTGGTAGTTCCGCTCCTTGCACTCGGTGCAAGCCATCGTGACTGCGATGCGGATGCCGGCCTTCGCCATCGATTCGTTCCTTGGATGAGGGTCGCTGCCTGGAATACAGACGGCAGCGCGGAGCGGGGCGCCCCGATGGGTGGGAACCCTAGCGGAGGTGCGGGAGCGGATGTGGCGATTGCCACGCCGAGCCGCCTTGATCGCGTAGTCAGGCGTATGCTCTCGGCATGTCGGCCGCACCTCCCACCCCCGCGCTGACGGCCTCCGACATCGTCTCGGCGACCGCGAAGCGCCAGCTGCGCCTGATTCCGCTGATCGGCGTGATGTTCTTCACGGTCTCCGGCGGCGCATACGGCCTTGAGGACATGATCAGCCTGTCCGGGCCGGGCATCGCGATCCTGCTGCTCCTGCTCCTGCCGATCTTCTACAGCGTGCCGAGCGCCCTCGTGGTCGCGGAGCTCGGCGCGGCGATCCCGGTCGAGGGCGGCTACTACCAGTGGGTCAAGGCCGGCATGGGGCGCTTCTGGGGGTACCAGGAGGCGTTCTGGTCGTGGCTCACGACGTGGGTCGACATGGCGATCTACCCGGTGCTCTTCGCCGACTTCCTCGCGGTCTACTGGGAGCCGGCGGGCGCGGGCGCCAACACGCTGTTCACGCTCGGGCCCGTGGAGTTCGACGTCCACTGGCTGGTGTGCCTCGCCGTGATCTGGCCGCTCACGTACCTCAACATCCGCGGCGCGCGCACGGTCGGCGACTCCTCGCTGATCTTCATGGCGATCCTGCTGGTGCCGTTCATCATCCTCGTGCTGATCGGCCTGCCCAAGCTGCTCGCTGACGGCATCAACCCGCTCGTGCCGCTGCATCCGCCGGGCGTGACGGTCGCGTCGGCCGTCGGCGCGGGCATCTGGATCGGCATGTGGAACTACCTGGGCTGGGACGGTCTCTCGACGGTGGCGGGCGAGATCGAGAACCCGAAGCGCAGCTTCCCGCTGGCGCTGTTCATCTCGATCCCGCTGATCACCGCGTGCTACGTGCTGCCCGTCGTCACCGGCCTCGCCTCCGGCGTGCCGTGGGACGAGTGGACGGCCGGCTCGTTCTCGCTGGTCGGCTACGACCTCGGCGGCGAGTGGCTCAAGGCCCTGATCACCTTCGGCGGCTTCGTCTCGATGATCGGCCTGTTCTCGGGCCTTCTGCTGAGTGTCTCGCGCATCCCCTACGTGATGGCGCGCGACGGCTACCTGCCCGGCTTCATGACGCGCCTGCACCCCCGCTTCGGCACGCCGTGGATCTCGATCGTGATCTGCTCGGTGATCTACAGCCTGTTCTGCCTGAACGCCTTCACCGACCTCGTGATCATCGACGTCGCGGTCTACTCGTTCGCGCTGATCCTGCAGTTCATCACGTTCCTGATCCTGCGCGCCAAGCTGCCGCACCTCGTCCGCCCGTTCCGCGTGCCCGGCGGCTGGCCCGTCGCGATCGCCGTCGTCTCGTTCCCCATCGCGATCATCCTGTTCGCGATCTACAAGTCGTACGACGACGGCGGCATCGAGGCGATCTGGAAGCCGGCGATCGCCCTCGCGCTCGGCCCGATCACCTTCCCGCTCCTGCTGTGGTTCGTGAAGCGCGACCAGCCGACCGAGGACGTCGTCGTCGACGGCGAGGTGATCTGGTCCGACTCGGCACGCTGAGCGAACCGAGCACAGCGCACGCGGGCGTCAGCCGTGCGCAGGCGGGCGTGAAGAGTGCGTACTCATGGTGTACGGCGAAGCCGGGCACCAGAAGTGCGCAGGCGGGCGTGAAGAGTGCGTACTAATGACGTACGGCGGAGCCGGGCGTCAGAAGTGCGCACTCGGCACGTACGCCGTGGTGTCGGATCGCGTCGTCGGGTTGGACTGAGTGGATCAGCGTCTGGCGTACGTGCCACGTGCGCACTTCGGACGCCCGCGGCTCCGCCGCGTCCGTCATGATTACGCACGTTTTACGCCAGCCACCGTGCGCGCGTCGAGCGCCCGTCTACGCCCCGGCGGTCGGCGCGTCCGGCGGGGCCGGCAGCGGGAAGCCCGGCAGGCGCGGGCGGCCGGTCGACTTGGCGTCGTCGGCCACGG
>JBPCSK010000482.1:0-1913 GCA_051007275.1 Gaiellales bacterium
AGCAGCTCGTGGAGGGGCCCGCGCCCGGTGAGCGTGGCGCGCAGCAGCACGAGCCGCCCGTCGGCCCGGTCCACGACGGCAGCGGCAGCGCGACGCAGCGCACGCTCGAGATCGGCCTCGTCCACGAGATCATCGATCGCGACGTCCACGGCCTCGAAGCGCACGCGGTCGAGCTCGACGCGGCGGTGCACCAGCACGCGGTCGCCCTCGAATTCGACGACGACGGCGCCGTGGGGACCGCGCTCACCGGGCTTCGGCGAGCGGCCCTGCAACGTGCCGGCGTAGATAATCGGGGGCTCGGCGTGCTCCTCCGCGTACGCGTGGATGTGGCCGAGCGCCCAGTAGTCCATGCGCGCCGCGACGAGGTCGGCGACGGTGCATGGCGCGTAGGTGCCGTGGCCCTCGCGCTCGCCGAGCGAGCAGTGCAAGACGCCGACGTGCAGTCCCGGTGCGTCGCCGCGGGCGAACTTGAGGGCCAGATTCTCCGTCACCTCGCGCTTGCCGAACGAGACGCCGTGCACCGTCACGGGGCCGGCCGCGAGCTCGATCGTCTCGCTGGTCGGGACGTCCTTGCGGAACACGTGCACGCCGTCGAGCCCCGCCAGCGGCGAGCGGCCGCTGAGCGGATCATGGTTGCCGTGCACCGCGAAGACGCGGATCCCGCGCTCGTGCAGGCGCTCGATGCCTCGGCGCACGCGCGAGCGTCCGCGCGGCGTGCCGTCGGCCCGATCGAAGAGATCGCCGCTCAGCACGAGGAACTCCGCGTCCTCCTCGAGGCAGCAGTCGATCAGCGCGTCCCACGCGTCGAGGGACGCATCTCGCATCACGTCGGCGAAGCCCTCACGCAACGACCCGACGCCCGCGAACGGGCTGTCGAGGTGCAGATCGGCGGCGTGGATGAAGCGTCGTGGCATGCGTCAGGTTCGGGCGAGGAGCGTACGACGTGATGTCGCGCGCCCCTCGCCGAACCTTACGCAGGAGTCCGGCTTGCGCCGGGACGATCGGACTAGACGGTGCCGTCCTCGGCGATCTTCTTGGCTGCCATGCCGGCGGTGATCATCATGATCCCGTCGAACAGGAGCTGGATGCCGACGAGCAGGCCGATCGCCCACGCGGCGGACGACGGCAGGTTGGCGATCACCAGCACGGCGATGATCACGGCGAGCACGCCGTTGACGATCGTCCAGCCCGCGTTCGGCACCGTGCCGCGCGCCTGGATGCCAGCGAGGATGCGGAACAGGCCGATCAGCAGGAAGAAGATCGCAAGGACCCACGTCAGCGTGACCGTGCCCTCAGCCGGGTTGATGATCAGCCAGACGCCGGCGATCACATAGATGATCGCGACGATGAAGCTCCAGATGCGGTGCCCGGTGGTGCCACGCGAGATCGCCTCGGCGACGTACGAGACGGCGCCGATCAGGAGCAGGATGCCGACGAGCAGGGTGATCGTCACCGACGCGAGCGGCGGGACGATGATCGCGATGGCGCCGAGCACGGCGCTGATGATGCCCGCGGTGAGCAGCAGCTTCCAGCTCTTCGCGAGCGCCTCCTTCATCTCGGGGGGCATGCCGGGCATGGCAGACATTGGGGTTCCTCCTGGGGTTGGTCCAGTCTCCGCGTACGCCGTGCTGCGTGCGACTCCTGCTGGCGACGTAGCCCCATAGCCGCCGGGGTGCGTGAGCAACTAGGGTTCGGACATGCGCCACGTGCCCGATCGTCTCGACCAGAACCGCGCCCTGCTGCTCGTCGTCGACGTGCAGGAGGCCTTCCGGCCGCACATCGACGGCTGGGACGCGATGGTCGCCCACTGCGACGCGCTGATCCGCGGCTGCGGGGCGCTCGATGTCCCGATCATCGTCACCGAGCAGTATCCGAAGGGTCTCGGCCACACGATCCCGGAGCTGGCGGAGGGG
>JBPCSK010000483.1:0-8325 GCA_051007275.1 Gaiellales bacterium
TGCCACCTTCAACGTGACGCTCTATGCGAACAAGGGCGGCTTCGAGGGGTCGACGGAACTCAACAACCTCGTTCTCGGCGGCACCACCTATCCGCACGTCAAGGTCTCCGTCTCGACCCTCTCGCCGAAGGTCCACCTCCAGGGCACCATGAAGTCGAGCATCGGCACCTTCACCACCGATTCCTACGTGAGCGCGCCGGGCGGTGCGTACGAGCTCCAGTTGCACGTGACCGGAGCCGACCTCGAGTTCAAGACCGCGACGTTCCAGATCACGGCGTTCCACTTCACGCTCAACACCGCCATACCGGCGAGCGGCAGCGCGTCCTACGTGGTCTCCAGCGCGACCGCCGGCGGTACGCTCGTGATGAAGAAGACGACGTACACGTTGCACGACATCTCGCTGAAGATGGTCGGCGGCACGGTCACGGAGTTCGGGTTCAAGATCCACATCCGCCACGAGAAGTCGCCATCGGAGATCTACGACGGGATGCTCGAGATGCGCCTCGACGGCGATGGCGGGACGTTCGAGGAGCTGACCCAGGGCCGGAATGACAACGGATGGCAGCTTGCGAAGGCCGACAAGACCTACACGCGGGCCCTGCTCGGGCATGTGCTCCTCGCGAAGACGCGGAAGTTCTCGAAGAAGTACAACGGCAAGCGCTTTGAGAAGACCGTCACCATCGGCCTGACCTTCGGCCTGTCGATCTACAAGACGTCGTCCTCGTCCGCGTACCACGCGTACATCGGCGCGGGCGGATTCTTCGATGCCGACCGCGTCTCAGGCGGCTTCGGGTGCACGTTTGCCACCGAGTCCACGGACTTCTCCTGCCTCGGCACGATCCGCGTGAATCCGCGCTGGGCCGGCATCTATCGCTACACCTGGGAGGTGTAGCCGGCGTGCGGCAGGTCGGTCGGGGAACGCGCCCGCCGACCTGAATTCCGATCCCAACCTCACGTATACAGGCGCTGGACCAGCTCGAGCGGCGTGGTCAGCCACGCGCCGAGGCTGCGCAGCCGGGTGAGCAGCTCGTCGTAGATGACGGCCTCGGCCTCGGCATGCTCGCCGGCGAAGCGCTCGACGCGAATGCTGAGCGCGGCCGCACCGCCGACGTCGAGCAGGGTGGCGAGGCCGGGGTCGGGCATGTCGCCGAGCAGTGGCAGCTCGATCCACTCGGCGGCGCGCTCGGCCGCTGCGTCGTAGCCGCGCGCGGGGAACGCCGTGCCGCGACGGAAGCCCGGGCGCGCGGCGAGCTGGATGCCCGCCGGCGTATCGAGAGCGAAGCCAAGCGCCCGCACCTGCGCCTGCTCCGCCGGCTCGAGCAGATCGATCGAGCGCAGAGCGGACGGGACGTGATGCGCGCGCTCGACGGCAGCGAGGCGCTCGTACGGCGCGAGCGACGGCTCCTTGGGGCCACGAGACAGACGCCCGCGCAGCCCACTGCGCTCCCGCTCGAACGGCCGTGCCTCGTGCACCAGCGCAATCGCGCACGTGGCGCCGTCGGGCCACGGCGGCGTGACGCGCAGCCGCTCGGCGCGAATCCACTCGGCGACCTGCGTGCGGATCGGATCGACGGGCGTCGCCCACGGATCCTGCGAGCCGCTGCCGGTCAGGTGGCGGAAGGCGAAGGCAATCGGATCGACCTCGGCCGGCAGCTCCGACGTCCAGGCGGCAGGATCAGAGGGCAGTGCGGCGTTCGGCCACTCGAGCACGACGCTGCCGGTGCGCACCACCTGCACGCCGCTCGAGGCGAGCAGGTCGGTGAGCGTCGCCGAGGCGCGGGCTCCGATCGACGGTGCGCCGCCGATCGCGAGCTGCACCGCCTCCTTCACCGATGCACTCCGTGTGCGGCGTTCCAGTCGTCGGCGCTCTCGCGCAGGCCTGGACCCGTCGGGCCGTGCAGGGCGTTCTGCACGTGCAGGTCGAGCTCGGTGCGCGGCAGGCTCGGGGTGAGCCGCCGCAGCGGCCCCGGCAGGGCCGGCAGCCGCGACAGGCCGCTCAGCGCCGAGTACTGGCCCGCTAGCGCGAGACGTGCCGCGGCGCCGCCCGCGCCGGGATGGTGCTTGGCCCAGTAGCGCCGGCGACTGCGCCAGAACTCGACGATGCGCCGTGACGGATCGGCCGCCGTCGAGGCACGCACGTGGTGGCGGACGGTGGCCTGTGGCACCACGTGCGTCTGGAACCAGCGGTCGGTCAGGCGCTTCTGCAGGTCGGTCTCCTCCGAGAACATGTAGAAGCCCTCGTCGAACGGCCCGGTCAGGTCGATCGCGGAGCGTCGGAGCACGAGCGCACAGCCGCTCGCCCAGTCGACGGCGCCGGGAGCGCCGGTGACGCGCTGCTCGATGCCGGCCTGGCCGAGCGTGGCGAGGCTGCGCAGGCAGGTGGCCGGATCGGGAAAGCGGAACGCCGACGGCTGGTGGCGCCCGTCGGGATAGACGATGCGCGGTGCGGCGACGGCGACCTCGGGGTGGGCTTCGAGGTGCGCCACGAGCGTGTCGATCGCTCCCGGCTCGACCGTGGCGTCGTCATTGAGAAGGAGGTGGTACGGCGCGTCGCTGCGCGCCAGCAGCCGGTTGTGGTTCGCGCCGAAGCCGTCGCGGAAGTCCTGCGCGACGAGGTCGACGGTGGGAAAGGCCTCGCGGACCGCGTCGCACGTGCCGTCCTCAGAGGCGTTGTCGAGCACGTGCACCGTGTGCTCAACGGTGGGACGGCCCGGTCCGGTCAGCGCAGCCAGCGCCTCCAGCAGGAGCGCTCGGTTGCTGTGGGCGACGATGGCGACGGCGAGCTTCGCGCTCACCGCTCGAGCCCTCGCTGACGCAGCTCCTCCATGGCCTGCTCGACGCGGTCGTCGGCCTCCTGGCCGGCGAGCCACTCGGCCAGCTGGCCGAGGCCGGTGCCGACCTCCATCGCGGCGCGGAAGTCGAGCAGCTCCGCCGCGCGGGTGGGGTCGCCGATGCAGTGGCGGATGTCGCCGGCGCGGTACTTGCCGACGATCTCCGGCTCGATCGAGAGGTCGAGGCCCTTGGCGAGACCCTGGGCGACGTCGACGACGCTCGACGGTTGGCCGGTGCAGACGTTGAGCGCGGCACCGTCGGCGGTGGACTCGACGGCCAGATGAAACGCCCGCGCGACGTCGGTCACGTGCACGAAGTCGCGCGTCTGCGCGCCGTCCTCGAAGGCGACGGGCGCGTGGCCGTTGAGCAGGCGGCTCGCGAAGATCGCCGCGACGCCGGTGTAGGGATTGCCGAGCGCCTGGCGCGGACCGTAGACGTTGAACAGGCGCAGCGCGAGCGTCGGCACGCCGTAGGCTGCGCCGACTGACAGGCACAGCTCCTCATGATCGCGCTTGGTGACGGCGTACACGCTCGTCGGCAGCAGCGGCTTGGTCTCGGACGTGCGCTCGGGGAGCAGCAGGTCGCCAGCGGCGGACTCGACCTCCCAGCGGCGCTCCGCCAGCTGGGTCTCGGGGCGCAGCCCGGGGGCGAGGCCATGCTCGCCGGTGCGCTCGTTGCGGTACTGGCCCTCGCCGTAGATCGACATCGACGAGGCGACGACGAGTCGGCGCACGCGGTCACGGCGCTCGACGAGCTGCTCGAGCATGGCGGCGCAGCCGACCGAGTTGACCTCGACGTAGCGGCGGATCTCGTACATCGACTGGCCGACACCAACGGCGGCGGCCAGATGCACGACCGCATCGGCATCGTCCATCGCGCGGCCGAGCGCCTCCTCGTCGCGGACGTCGCCGACGACCAGCTCGACGCTCGGGTCAAGATAGTCCGGCGGTCCATCGGGATGCACCTGCGGATCGAGGCAGTCGAAGGCGCGCACCTCATGACCGGCGGCGAGCAGCCGATCCGCGAGATGCGATCCGATGAATCCGGCTCCGCCTGTGACCAGCACGCGCATAGCCGCATGGTACGGGGAGGGTGCGCGGCGTGCGCCTCTGGACTAGTGGCCGCGGCGCGCGAAGGCGGTGGCAGCGCCGCTGACGGTCCAGATCGGATCCAGCGCCTGCACGTCGGCGTGCTCCTGGCCGTCGATCGTGATCGCCTCGCCGGTGCGCGTGGCCTTGCGGGTCATGCTGATCGCGTCGAGCACCACGACGGTGCCGCCGCGCGCCCTGAAGCGCTTGATGGCCGCGTACAGCGGCTCGGTCCAGACCGGGGCATTGCCGATGATCAGCACCTTCGTTCGGGCCGGCACGCCGCGATCCTCGATCGCCATGTCGGTGATCGCGCCGACCTTGCGGCGCGTCGCCGCGTGCGCCTCCGCGCTGATGCGACCGAGCAGCGCGAACTGCGTCTCGCTGCCGGCCGGCAGCGGACGGTCGAGCGCGAGCGGCGCCGGCGGGACGTCGGGGAAGCCGGACAGGTCGGCATCGGCCGGGTTCGCGGCCTGCCAGGAATACAGCGGCTCCATCACGAGCACGGGGGCGCCTCCCGGGATGGCGTTCGGCGCCCACGCCTGCCAGCCACCGCCCTTGATCTGGATCGCGTAGAAGCCGGCCGGCGCGGACGGCAGCTTGGCCGCACCAGGCGCCCCCTTCGCGCGCGCGATCACCTCGCCCGGGAACGAGCGCCCGGGGTGATGGCGGACCAGCGTGACCTCGGCGAGCAGCGTCTCGGGCTTGAGCGACTGCGTCAGGGCCACGGTCTCGACGCCGACGACCTGCGCGGGTGCGAGCTCGTTGGGCTTGACGACGGTGGGCGCGGTGACGAGATTGCCGCCGCGATCCTCGGCGGTCCAGCCGACGATATACGACCCGGGGCCGACGAACTGCCCGACCTTGTCGAGCGGGAGGTTGCCGGCGTCGGCCGACCAGTGCAGCGTCGCACGGCGCTGGTATGGCGGCGTGGTCTCGCGGCGCAGCAGGCGCGCGGCGCCGTCAGGCTGGATCTGGTTGACCATCAGCCGGAACTTGACGAGCTCGCTCGCATCGAGCGTGAAGGCATACGAGCCCGCCGAGCCGTCGAGGCCGGGGGCGATGCGCTGGCCGGGCTTGGCGTCGGACTCGATCGTCGGCGCGGTGGCGTCGAGGATGATCGCGTCGGGGATGCGGATCGTGCGCTCCTGTCGGACGAGCCGGATGGCGAAGCGGTACGGGCCGTCGGGGGCGAGCTTCCCGCTGGTCAGCCGCCCGTCCCACGTGGCGCGGATGCGGCGTCCCTTCTGCGTGGTGTCAGCCTCGGCGATCGCGTTGTCGTCGGTATCGAAGATCAGGACGGTGGCGCGGTCGCTCTTGCGCAGGCCGACGGTCAGCGTCGCGTGTCGCCGACCGGGCCTGAAGGCGTTCGGCGAGAACGTCGGGCTGGTGATCGTCGGCGCGATGATCGGCGAGGGCGCGCTCTTCAGCACCTGCGCTCGGAAGAAGACGACGGCAGCACCCGCCACCAGCACCAGCATCAGCAGCGCGGCCAGGATCCTCAGAGGTCGCTCCACGGCGCCAATCCTAGAGGGGATCGTCGTCCTCGGGCGTGGCGTCGCCGCCCGACTCGAGCAGCTTGCGGGCCGCGTCGCGCAGCCCGCGCAGGACCGCGAGCGCCTCGGGCCATGCGGCCTCGGGCACGAGCAGGTGATCGCGAGAGGCGGTGCCGACGAGGATGATCGGCACGTTGCGCTCGGCCAGAGCCCCGCTGATGGTGGAGGCGAAGCCGACGAGATCCGACGGGAGCTCGGCGACGAGCAGGATCACCCGCAGTCCGTCCTGCCGCGTGTCGGCAGGCGGCAGCGTGTCCGCGAGCGACGTGCGCAGGACGAAGGTCGTCTCCAGCGGATCGTCGACCCGCGCGCCGAACCCCTCGGCGAGCAACGCCTCGGGCGACGGCGGTGCCGACCCCCGCCCGTAGCCGAGCAGCGAGAACTCGTGCTCGAGGATCATCGGATCGAGCGCCGCGAGGGCCTCGACCAGGAGCGATGCATCGTGCTGCACGTGGTGGAGCGTAGCGTCCGCCGGCGTGGGGATCTCAGGCCGGTAGCCGCTCCGGCCGCAGCACGTCCAGATAGCGGAGGCTGCGGAATGCGACCTCACCGTTGCCGCCCGTGGGCCGTCCCACGCCGCGGGTCACGAGCCGACGCAGGACGGACTCGGGCAGGTAGCGGTAGAGGCGCTGGATGCGGTTGAGCTTCGCGTAGCCGCCGAGGTGCTCCTCGTGCAGCGTGCGGTAGCGGCTGCGCGCCTCATCGGCCGTCAGCGTGCCGGTCAGCGCCGCGTTGATCAAGCGGCCGGCGCCGGCGCCGAAGAACACGGCGGGGCGGATGCCCTCGAGCGTGATCGGCAGCGCGTGGCCCGCAGCATCGCCGGCGAAGAGCACGTTGCCATCCACGGGCGCGCGCGGCACGCACGCGATCGCGCCGCCGTGGTGCTCCCGGCCGGGACCGAGGTCGTCGCGCTCCCGCAGCTTCGCCATCGCGGGCTGCAGCGGCTCCTTGACGAACGAGCCGACGCCGGCGCGCACGTGGTCGCCCGCGGCGAACGACCAGCCGTAGCCGGAGCGCAGCAGCGACTTCTCCAGGTAGAACCCGAAGCCATCGGCATGCGGTGCGAGCGCGGTCGGCACGTGGTCCTCGGTGCCGATCACGAGCTGCGGGTCTCGGCCCTCGGTCGCACCTGCAGGGTCGAGCACGCGGCGCCAGCCCGAGGCATCGACCAGCCAGTCGGCCGTCAGGCGCTCGCCATTCGCGCCGAGCACGGTGGCGCCGTCGCGACCCGTCACGCGCACGCGCTCGACGCGGGCGTCGCTCTGCGCGGCGAGAAGCAGGCAGGCGCGCTCGTAGTCGATCACGCCGAAGGCCTCGGGCAGCCGGACGTCCCAGCGCTCGCGGCCCACGCTGATGTGCATCAGCGAGTCCTCGAACAGGATCGCGTCCTCGATGCCGAGCCACGCCGCGATGCGCACGGGCAGGGCACAGGCGGATGTCTGGTGCGCGCCGATGGGCGAGCGATCCAGGATCACCACGTCGCGGCCGCGCAGCTCGCGCGCCGCGGTGAGCCCCGCAAAGGACCCGCCGACGATCAGGACCTCGGTCATCTACGCAACGGTACGTGCTGCCGCGGCGCCCGCGCGTCGCCCGAACACGCAGATGTCGAGCAGCGAGTTGCCCATCATGCGATTGCGTCCGTGCACGCCCCCGGTGATCTCACCCGCCGCCCAGATGCCCGGCACCGTGGTGGCGCCATCGGCGTCGATCACGAGCCCGCCGTTCTGGTAGTGCAGGACGGGGTAGACGGGCAGGAGCTCGGTGAGCGGATCGAGGCCGGCCTTCCGGAAGCGGCGCAGCGTGTAGGGGAATGACGTCTCAGCGTCGGCGGGGTCGACCGGCGAGCAGTCGAGGTGCACGGCAGGGCGCCCGTCGGGGGTCGTGATGCCCCGCCCCTCGGCACACTCGCGGATGATCGCCTCGGCGACGACGTCGCGCGGGGACAGCTCGTCGACGAACTGCTCGCCGTGCGCATTGAGCAGGCGGGCGCCGTACGCGCGCGTCGTCTCGGGCACGGCGTAGCCGGCCAGGGACTCGGGCCAGGCGGCACCGGTCGGGTGGCGCTGCAGCGAGTCGTGATCACGCTCGGCGCAGCCGGCTGCGACGGCGAGATCCGCGACCTCGCCGGTGGCACCATCGCCGTTGGTCGACAGCTCGTCGAGCTCGGCCGCCTCGCGCTTGCAGCGGCCGCCCGCCGCGAGGATGATCGCCTGCGGCGTGAGCACGATCCGCTCTCCGCGACGGTCGAGCACGGCGCGACCGGGGGCGAGGTCGACCAGCGCCGCGTGATCGAGCACCTCGATGTCGCGCTCGCCAACCGCCTTGCGCAGCGCGGTGGCGATCGCCAGCCCGGTCTGGTCGCCCACCTGCAGCAGGCGCGGGCGGGTGGCGCCGCCGCAGCGCGCCACGCGTAGCGCACCATCGGGCTCGCGGGTGAAGGCCACGCCGAGCTCCTCGAGCCAGGCGACGGTGGACGGCCCCTCCGCGGCGAGCACGCGCGCGAGCTCCGGATCGGCCGTGTCGTGCGAGGACCGCATGAGGTCCTCGAAGTGCGTCTCGACGGAATCGTCGGGCCCGACGGCCGCCTGGATGCCGCCCTGCGCCTTCGCGGTGTTGCACGACGCGACCCCGAGCTTCGTCGCGATCGTCACGGACGCACCCGCGTCACAAGCGACGATCGCGGCGGCCAGCCCGGCTCCCCCGGAGCCGATCACGAGGATGTCGGACATCGCGTCCAGACTAGATGTTCTGCCTTCGAGCCTGTGAGATGGCAGTCGTGGTGGTGCATCGGGCGGAGTTCAGGTGTGGATGTGCCAAAGGGGTCAGACCCTCTTGACACATCCGTGCGG
>JBPCSK010000484.1:0-3422 GCA_051007275.1 Gaiellales bacterium
CCAGCCGCCACTACGCCTTCGAGGGCCGCTGTTACGTGATCGCGGCGGGCTCGTCGCTGTCGATCGAGGAGATCCCCGAGGACCTCAAGGAGCAGACCCTCCTGGGCACCTGGAACGACCAGGTGGCCAACGACGGGCTGCTGCTATCCGGCGGTTCGGGGGTGATCGGCCCCGACGGCGAGTGGGTGGTCGGTCCGGCCGGCTCGGGCGAGGAGATCATCCACGCCGAGCTCGACCTCGGGCGCCTCGACGGGGAGTTCCAGCACTTCGACGCCGTCGGCCACTACAACCGCCCCGATGTCTTCACGTTCTCGGTCGACCGCACGCCGCGCAACGCGGTCGACTGGCGCTAGTTGTTCCGCGTATGAGCCTGCGAGACGATCGAGGCGCCTGGCGCGTACGCCCGTAGCTGGTCCCGATCAGGGCGTACGTGCCCAGTGCGCACGTCTGACGCCCGCGGCTATGCCGCGTACGTCATGCGTACGCACTGCTCACGCCCGCCAGTGCGTCCCCACACGCACGCACCGAGCTGTCGCAATGGCTCGTAGGCAGATCAGCTAGTCGTCCGAGCACTTCGGCGGCAGGCTGGCGGCGAAGGCGAGCGATCGTTCGACCCAGGCGGTGAGCTCGGTGGTCGACGCCGTCGCCTCGGCATCGACGTACACGAACCCGCGCAGCGGCTTGCCGGTGAAATCCATCGGCCGCACGCCGAGCTCGGTGAGCGCGAGCTGCGCTCCATCGGGGCCGAGGCGGAGCATCAGGTCGTCGCCGACGACCCCGCAGGCCATGTTCCCGTCGAGCATCCACGCGATGCCGCCGAACATCCGCCGGCTGACGATGCCGTCGCGCGCGCCGATCAGCGCATCGACGCGTGCCACGAGCTGCTCGTCGAGCGCTATGCCGGCTCCTTGACCACGAGCACGGTCTCGAGCAGCGGATCGCCGCAGTAGGCGATCCGCGTGCCGCTCCGCGCCTCGGCCTGCAGCGACGCAAGGACGGCGCCGTCGATGCGCTCGCCCGGGGCGAGGGCGGGGATGCCGGGCGGGTAGGGCGCGGCGGTCTCCGCGGCGATGCGGCCGATCGCCTGCGCGGCGGGCACGCGCTCGTGATCGGCGAAGAACGCGTCGCGTGGCGTCATCGCGGTATCGGGCTCGAGCGTCCACGCGATCGTGTGCACGAGGGAGCGCGGCTCGCCGCGATGCTCCTCGATCGCGCGGATGATCTCCGTGGTCATGAAGTCCACGGTCTCCGGCGTGTCGCCGAGGGTGATCACGGGGCAGAAGGTGTCGCGGTCGGCGAACTCGAGGTGCAGGCCGCGCTCCTCGAGCACGTCGGCGACGAGCTGGCCGTCGGCACCGGTGCCCGAGAGCGTGAGCACGATCTTCGTCGGGTCGTGCTGCAGCAGGGCGGGGGAGCGGTCGGCGATCTCCCGTCCGACCACGCCCAGACCGGGCACGGCGCGAAAGCGCTCGCGAGCCTCATCGGCGAGGCGGATCGCCTGCCCCAGCAGCTCCTCGCCGCGCTCCTGCAAGAGGTCGCGGGCGAGATCGATGCTGGCGAAGATCGCGCCGGAGGGGCTGGTCGTATGCAGCCCCTCGAAGGCGGCCTCGAGACGCTCGAGGTCGATGCGCTCGCCCTGCGCCAGCACCATCGAGGACTGCGTGAAGCCCGTGATGTGCTTGTGAATGCTCGTCACGAGCACATCGGCGCCGGCCTGGATCGCGTGCGGCGGCAGGTCGGGGTGGAACCCCAGGTGCGCGCCCCAGGCGGCATCGACGGTCAGCGGGATACCGTGGGCGTGCGCGAGCTCGGCGTGCGCAGCGACGTCGGAGACGCCGCCGACGTAGCTCGGCTCCACCAGCATCACGGCCTTGGCGTCGGGGTGCTCCCGCAGCGCATCGGCAACGCGGCTGACGGGCATGCCGGCGGTTAGCCCCGTCTGCTCGTCGATGTCGGGGCGGATCCAGATGGGGACCAGCCCGGCGAGGACGATGCCGAAGAAGAGCGACTTGTGAATGGTGCGCGCCACGATCACCTTGTCGCCCGGCTTGCCGAGCGAGAGGCAGATCGCCTCGTTGCCGTGCGACGAGCCCTGCACGGAGAAGCCGCACCAGTCGGCCCCCCACAGCTCGCCGGCAATGCGCTCGGCCGTCGCGAGGCGCTTGGTCGAGACACGGCGATTCTCGACGCCCGTGTAGTGGGGGACGTCCAGGGCGAGGACGTCGTCGATCAGCTCCGGGTTGCGCTTGTGGCCGGGCACCGTGAAGGGCGTGCCGGCGTCGGCGAGGAAGCTCCTGTAGGCGTCGTACAGCGGGGTGTCGCTCATCGTGGCGGTCTCCAGCGATCGGCCGTCGAACCTCGGCGGCGTCTTTTCGGATTGCGAAACGCGAGCCGCCCAGACCGCCGATTGCGCGGGCAGGGCTCCCGTGGACGTGCGCGCTGAGCGTAGCCCACCGACCGGTCAGCGGCGACGATCTGGCACCCTCTGCGCATGCGCCTCGTCCTGCAGCGGGTCACCGAAGCCTCCGTGTCGATCGGCGGCGAGGTCGTGGGCGCGATCGGCCCCGGGCTGGTGGCGCTCGTCGGCATCGGCGAGGGCGACGACGCCAAGACCGTCACCCGCGCCGCCGAGAAGACCGCGGAGATGCGGATCTTCCGCGACGAGGACGGCCGCTTCGACCGCTCCGTGCTCGACGTCGAAGGCTCCGTGCTGATCGTCTCGCAGTTCACGCTGCTCGCCGACACGCGCCGGGGCAATCGCCCATCATTCACGTGGGCGGCCGATCCGGCCGTGGCCGAGCCGCTCGTGAGCCTCTACATCGAGACGCTCAAGGGGCTGGGGGTGACGGTGGCAGGCGGGCGCTTCGGCGCCGACATGCAGGTCGCGCTCGTCAACGACGGCCCGGTCACGATCGTCCACGACTCCTGAGCGGCACCCGAATTCGCTGACGTCTGGTAGCGTTCGACACGAGCGCGGCAGTGATGCGCTCGGCCGAGACGGGCCAAGAGCCCGTCTTTTTTTTGGGAAAACGCAGACGAAAGGGGGTGCCAGATGAGCGCAGCAGCGGATCCGCGGGAGCAGGTCGTGCAGCTGATCCGCGAGGCGCGCCCCGAGATCTACGTCTGGGACGTTATTGCGGACGCTGGGCACGGGCAGCTTCGCGTGATGATCGATCGCGAGGGTGGTGTCGACTTGGGCGTGTGCGAGGACATCTCCAAGGTGCTGCTGCCCCTGCGTGAGGAATGGGCGCTCGAGGTCTCGTCGCCCGGCCTCGACCGCGCCCTCACGCGTCCCGAGCACTACGCGCGCATGGTCGGCCGCGAGGCCGCCTTCGTCATGCGCGTCCCCTTCGACGGCCACACGTCCTTCGAGGGCGTGCTGGCAGCCGCCGGCCCCGAATCCGTCACGGTCGAAACCGGCA
>JBPCSK010000485.1:0-12859 GCA_051007275.1 Gaiellales bacterium
ACATGGCCTGCTGCTGCGCCTCTGTCGCATCGCGATCGGCGCTGCGGGCGACGGGGCCCGAGCGGCCCGAGCGGCCCACGGGCTGGCCGCCCGTGATGAGGATGCCCTCGCTGTAGACCTTGCCCCTGCGGTCGACGGCGACCACCTCGACGGACGTCGAGTCGCCGAACGCCGGTGCCTTCACCGTGAATGAGTGTCGGTTCGTCTTCGGCGCCGTGATCAGCTGGTCGTTGACGATCCACCCGGTCTGCACGAGCGGCACCGCGATGTCGACGATCCGCAGGCGCACGGATGTTCCGGGA
The DNA here is from genome assembly GCA_051007275.1 of Gaiellales bacterium. Taxonomy (GTDB): domain Bacteria; phylum Actinomycetota; class Thermoleophilia; order Gaiellales; family F1-60-MAGs149; genus F1-60-MAGs149. The sequence goes on from JBPCSK010000485.1 coordinate 303, forward strand.
CGCACGGCGCGCGTCGGGCCGGAGATGTCGAAGTCGTCCACGAAGCGGTTGACGAGCGTCCTGTCTCCGGGGTTCTGCTGCGCGATCTTGACGAGTCGCTCGATCTGCGACTGATCGAAGGCCTGCCGCGGCAGCACGCGATCGGCCACGACCTGCACGGCGACGCGACGCTCGACGACGTCGCCGTCGGCGGAGAGCCGCAGGCCGAAGACGTACGTCTGCGTACCGGTCGCCGTGTCGGGCACGATCGCGCCCTGGGTCAGCTGGTCGGACGCATCATCGACGGTCGCGGGACCCGCAAAGCGCACGGTCGGACCCGAGATCTGGAACCACTCGGCGCGGACCTGGCCCGTGTCGCTGCCGGCGACCGTGGCCGAGAGGTCGATTCGGCGCGCGTCGTCGCCAAGGCCAGTGGTGACCGCGACGCGGCTCCCCGACGCCGAGGTGAGCGTTGCCCGCAGCGCGTCGCGGACGTCGACCGTGCCGGTGTCGACCTCGAGCCACTGCCCGCCGGTCGTCTCGCTGGCCGGATCGCCACTCCACGTCGCGGTGCTGGCGAACTCCGCCTGGGCCGCGCGGGCGAGACCGGCTGCAGTCTCTGCCACCTGGAACGTCGCGGTGATATCGGCCGGGTTGGTGCCGACGGCAATACCGCCCGGGTGGCGGCAGATCAGCACGCGACCGGCGCCGGCACATAACCAGCCGGCCCCCGTTCCGCCGGTCATGCGAACGCCAGCGGGCGCAACCACGCGCACGAGCGCATTCGACAGGGCGAGTCCACCCGGAGAGCGGCGCGTGAGCATCACCGAAACCGCGCCCGTCCCTCCGAGGCGAGCAGCATCGGCGCCCGACACCTGCAGGCTCAGCTGCGGCACCCGCACGCGCGGTGCCTGCACGACCGGCGCCGTGGTCTGACCGGTGGTGACGACGGGAGCATTCACGCGCCCGGCCTGCAGCGCGAACAGATCCCCCCCGCCGAGCGGGGACGATGCGCTGTCGGCGAGGGTCACAGCGGGCACTGCCAGCGCAGCGGCGAGTGCCACCGCCAATCCCACGCAGATGCGACGTGCATTCCTCATCCAGATCTCTCCGCGCACGACAGTAGCAGTTTCCTGCTCAATCATTAAATCGGGATACCCCGATACGACAGCACCCGATGCTCCGGTCGACCGATCCAACCCGCGTAGAATCAGCCCGCCGCCCCCGTAGCTCAGGGGATAGAGCGTCGGTTTCCTAAACCGTGCGTCGCAGGTTCGATTCCTGCCGGGGGCATGAACGCCGTTGAGCGAAAGCACATCGATGCACTCGCAGGCAGTGAGCGTTTCAGCGCCTCCGCATTGCCTGGAGGTGCGCCTAACGCGTCGCCGGACAAGCGGTTGCCGCGGCGACGCATCTGGTACTGTCGTGCCGTTTGTTACCTGCGCACCGCGCGAGAGTCTGTCTACAGAGGAGACGCATGAGCGTACCGCGATTTCGCACCTTAGCCCTTCCGATCGCCGCAGCTGCGATAGCCGCGTTCGGGGGTACCGCCACGGCATCGGCGAACTGCGCCGCACCGGCCACGGAAGTAGCCGGCAAGTGCCAGGTGGTGTTCACTACAAATGGCACCTTCGCGGTGCCGAAGGGTGTCGCGATCGCGGACGTGCTGGTCGTCGGCGGCGGTGGCGGCGGCGCTGGCGGTGGTGGCGCCGCGATCACGTTGGCGTTCTCCGGTGGTGGTGGCGGCGGCGGCAGCGTCGTGTCCAAGACGTCGCACGTTCTCGTTCCCGGCTCATCCGTGGCCGTGACGATTGGCGCGGGCGGCGCCGGTGGCTCAGTCGAGACTGGCGCGGACGGGGCGGCTGGCGGCGCCTCAGCGTTCGGCAGCCTCAGCGCGGGCGGAGGGCTCGGTGGCACGGTCGCCGGAGCCGGTGGGGCGTCCGGCACCTTCGCTGGCGGAGCTGCCGCAGCTGGCGCGGCACCGCTCGCAGCTGGCGGCGGTGCGGGGTCCGCAGGAAACGGCGGCTCGGGCACTGCCACAACGGTGACCGACGCGGCGCCCGGGGCCGGAGGAGCGGGCACCGACGTCTCGGCCACGTTCTCCGGACTCGCGTCAGCAATCTTCGGTGGTGGTGGTGGCGGCGCAGGCGTAACTCGCGGTGCTGGCGGTGCCGGCGGCGGCGGTGCCGGCGGCTTCATCAACTTCGCCACGATCGCGGCGCCTCAGACCGCTGAACTGGGCGGTACCGCGGGTACCGTCAACACCGGTGGCGGTGGTGGCGGCGGCGTGGCTTCGCAGACCACCAACGGGTCGTCGGGTCCCGGCGGCGCCGGTGGTTCCGGCATCGTGATCGTGCGCTACGCACCGGCGGCAACGGCGACGACCGCAAGCGTCTCCCGCACGGGCGTGATGCGCATCGTGGTGACGGCACCCGTTGCAGGCAAGGCACAGGTCACCGGTGTGCGGGTGGCCGGCGGGCGGGCTGTCGTGTGCACGGCGACGAAGGTGTTCGCCAAGTCCGGCAGTGCGGTGCTCGTCTGCACCGCCGACGCCGCCACGCAGGCTCTGCGCGCCAAGCGCTTCGTGCGCGTGGCGATCACAATGAGCTTCACGCCGAAGGGCGGCAAGGCCTCCAGTTCGCTCGTCGGCACGGTGACGCTGCCAAAGGTCGCCATGCCGGAGCCCGTCACGGGTTGAGCCGGCACACGAATGCGGTTTCGGAAGGGGGCCTCTCGGGGCCCCCTTCCTCCGTTTCGGGCACGTCACTGCCCTGTTCGCCCAACTCGCGTTCGTTGTACAGACCGCCGCTCGGATGCGAGGACCCCACGCACCGGCTGCGGTGATCGCGCGGTAGATCGGCACGCACGCCGGAATGCCGCCGTCTCGCAACACGCCGCCTAGAAGGCGCTCGGTGCCCCCCAATCACACGCGCTGTTGTGTGTTCATCGGCGGGTTGACAGAATTGTTCCACCCTCCGACGTTCGCGAGACTCCGAGGAGATGGGCACGATGGGCAAGACGACGGCACGGCTGCTCGGTCGCGATCGGGGCGGTGCTGTTGGCAACGGGAGCGGCCAGCGCGCAGACGACCTGGACGACGCCGACTCCCGACCCCGCGGAGCCCCCGCAGGTCGTACAGAACATCCTCGCCACGGGCTTCCTCGATCCGACGCCCGCAGAGTGGTTGCCTCAGGGCACGCTCATCGCGCAGTCGGGCTTCGACCCGCAGGTCAATGGCTTCCGGTTCATGAACTACAGCGACTATGCGAGCGGATTCCCGAACATCGCGAACGCCGTCTTCTTCGACGTGCCGGTGGAGGATCCCGTCGACCTGACCGCGGACGACATGCGCTCGCTCTTCGGCAACGAGGCGTGCACGAACCGCGTCGGCCCGTGCATCCCGACGCTCGCCGCCGAGGCCGCGCGTGAGGCCTTCAACAACGCGGTGGACGGCGGGCACTGCTTCGGGATCGCCGGCACGGCCTCGCAGGTGTTCGGCGGGAGCCTCGGGCTGCGGGACATCGGCAGCGGCTTTCGCCCGCCATACCGGACGCCCTGGTCCTCGACGCTAACGCGCACGATTGCCCGGAACTTCGCTTGGCAGTTCGTCAACGATCCGACGCAGTTCGTCACATCCCCGACTGCCGGGATCGCTCAACTGCGCACGGGCCTCAGGCCGGTACGGGGCCTTTCGTGATGACGATCTATGAGGCGCCCCCGGGGACCGGTGGCCACGCGATCACTCCGATCGCGCTCTCCGACCGCGGCGGCGGCCTGTTTGACATCGCTGTCTGGGACAACAACTTCCCCGGCCGCGTGCGGGCCGTCCACGTCGACACGAACGCCAACGGCGGCAAGGGCTCGATGGAGTACCCGATGTTCGCATCACCCAGTACGCCGCCGACCATCGCCAACGGCGACTTCGGGTTGATTCCTGCGACGCAGCTGCTGGGCGCCCAGCCCTGACCGTTCTTCGGATCGGCGGCGGGTACCACGGTCTCCGTCGACGCCGTCACCGTTCCCGCCGGCGGCACGGTTGACGCGTCGATCGTGGGCATCGACGGCAAGCTGATTCCCGATCTCGATGAGTTTCCCGCGCTCGACCCGCCGGGCGACGACATGCCGACGTTCCCGATCTGGTCGGTCCCGGCAGATGTCCCGTTCCGCGTCATCCTCTCGACCAAGGGCATCACCGACCGCGTCGTGACGTCGATCACCGCGCAGGAAGGCGACGGCACCTGGACGGCATCGAACCTCACGATCCGGCCGAAGTCGCGCGACGTCGTGACGGTCCACCCCGACCGCGAGTCGATCGCATTCACGTCCACCAGCGGCACCGACCCGACGCTCGAGGTGATCGACAACGCCGACAGTGGCACCGACTATCAGATTCAGATGCACGGCATCCGGCTCAACGCCGGCCGCTCCGCCAAGCTCGACCTCGACTTCGCCGATAACTCGGCGATCCTCACCACCGACCAGCGTGCGACCGCGCGCCTCAACGTCGCCGCCACGCTCGAGTCGACGACGACGGAGGGCACCATCTACGCTTGGCCGGAGGCACCGCCGAAGGGCTACGCCCTCACCGTCGACTACACGCGCGGGACGGCGGCATCGCCGACGACGCTCGCGGGGTGGCTCGCCACCCCCACAGGCGAGCACCGCGATCTGACCTGGCGCACCAAGGTCGCCTCGCCGCAGTCGGCGCAGACGACCGGATCGCGCAGTCGGCTGACATCAGCAATGCGCCCGTAACGCACCTCACCTACCTCGATGTAGCTTCCTACAAGGGCGACCACAGCGGCCGGGTCTCCCCTGTCCACGCGCAACGACCGCCGATCACGTTCGGAATGGGGCCTGACCCCATTCCGAACGTGATCGGCGCTTGGGCTAGCCGCGCTTGCGGAGCTCAGGTGCGGCGGAGCAGGCTCCGCGGCATGTCTCAGCCCAGGAAGCGCGAGATGGCGTAGCCGGCCACGACGGTGCCCATGGCGTACCCGTCACGCGTGGCGCCGCGAGTGTGGACACCCGCGGGCAAGCGGCTGTAGGCATCCTCGAGCGCCATGGAGCGATACGAGCTGTCGACGGCGTTCATGTCGTAGCCCACCGAGCTGCGGACCTTGCCGTCGAAGACGCGGGTCATTTGAGGGAACTCCTCGGAGCCGACGCGGAAGGTCGTGTGCTTCCAACCCTGCTGCGCTGCGAAGCGGGTCATGACCGCACCCCATGCGCCGGCCATCGTGCTGTGGCCGGAGACGTAGTCGGGGAACGGCGGGCCGTCAGCACCACCCAGCTGGGGCTTGATCAGCGGCTTCCAGTTGGGGTCGCCGATCGTCTCCGCGATGCCGTCCGTGGCCGCATAAGACTGGATCACGAAGTACGGACGCGGCTGATCGTGCGCGAACTTCTGGTGCCAGGCCGACGTCGCCGCGTCGGCGATGCCGGCACCGAGGGCACCGAACAGGCGGGCGTTGTCATTCAGCGTGTTGTGCTGCTGCGCAGCGATCCACAGCGCGATGTTGAAGAGATGGCCGTACGGCTTGTAGGTGTCGGCCGCGTCGTGCGCCCAGAAGGGACCGGTGATGGTGTCGTATGCCGTGCGATGGATGGTGGTGACGGCGGTGTTGTGCAGAGCGCCGAGCGTGCGGGTCTCCTCAATCTGCGCCGCGTAGCCGACGGGGTCGCGCCCGGGGGTCGCGATGCCCTTGAGGCCCGCAGCGACCGTGTCGACGTCCGGGATCACCCATGGCGTGACCTTATCGGCGGTATCGCCCGCGATCACGCCCTTGAAGGGACCGCTCGCTGCCGGCTCCCACACGTAGGGAAGCGGCTTGACCGGCACGTACGGGCCGTTGTAGCTCGAGTTGTCATTGGCGCGCAGCGCGAGGATGGCCGCTGCTGCCCGCCGCCCGAAGGCCTCACCCGCGCGGATCGCGCTCTCGCCCGTGCCGCCGGCCCGGAGGGCAGCGATCGCCGAGCGATACTCGGACCGCAGGCTGCTCCGATAGCTCGGAAGCTGATTGGAGAGAATCGCGAATCCGGCCGCGTGCAGCGCTGCGAGCTGGCTCGAACCCGCGGCTGGACGCGACGTCGGCGCGTAGGGCGTTCGGTGAGCGTACGCAGCGTTCACATCGCTGAGGCTGGTCGTGACGAGCGCCATCATGCGCGTTCCCTCGTACGGCGGGTCGTCGCCGCCGCGCTCGCCGATCTCCTGCACCGCATTGAGTTCCAGCGACATCCAGCGGGCGATGGGATCCACGCCCGCCGCCTCGGACGCGGCCGCACGGGTCTGCTGCGTGCCGCGGATGCGCGCGAGCACGTAGAACCGCCCGGGATTGACCGGGGCCGAACCAGGCCGGTACGAGAACGTCGTGCTCTCACCGTCCGACAGCGCGACGCTGCCGATGTGGCGATCGCGCTTGTTCACCGTGCTGTTGGTCGAGAGGTACAGATCCACCACGTGACGATGCGCGCTCGCCGACGGCTCGATGGCGATCTGCACGAGGCCCGGCTGCCCGGTTCCCGCCCAGCCCGGATTGCGGTCGGTGTGGATCGACAGCTTCGCGGACGGTGTTGTCGCAGCGGAGGCCGCCAGCGGAAGCGCGAGGACGCCGGCGAGGGCTGCGACGGATGCGACGGCGAGACGTCGAGTAGGAAGGCGAGTCATGCGCGTCATTGTACTGATTTCAAGTCAGCGCGCTCGCCTGCGCGTGACCCCGCCTACGGCAGGCCCGCGACCATCAATGGCTCGTCGGCCACATCTGATCAACTGGTCCGCCGTCGTCGTGGCGTGCGGGCAAATCAGATGGTGGTGCTCGAAACGATGGTCCCGAACATCTCGGCGCCGGCAGTGATTCGATCGAGATCCCCGCTCGTGCGATTGGCCCAGCTGGCGCTAGTGACACCGAGGAACGCGTCATAGCGGTATGCGTCCGTCGGGTTCGCGTGGCTGAAGCTGGCCCGGGTGAGATTCGCCGCTGCGAAAGTCGCGCCAACGAGATCTGCGCCCCACGCGGCGGCACGTCGAACCGGAGGCCTCGCAGCTACTCCTCACGCAGATCGGCATGCCGCAGGTTCGCGCCGCGAGAGTCCACACTGCGTAGATCGGCCTTCGAGAAGCGCCCGCTGCGCAGGCTGCCGTGGTAATCCAACGTCCAGCGCTCGACGACGTCACGGCAGTCGACGCCGGGCTCAAACACGGAGGTAGTTTGACCGTTGCCGCTGGTCATCTCGGAGGTGCCGAAGTTCGCCGCGGGCAGGACGAGGGAGAGGGCGAACGCGACGCTGAGGTCCTAGAAAAGACGGGACATTGATCGCACCAGCAGGATGGTGGACCGGCCGTCAGCGCCGAACGCACGGTGCTGCGGATGAAGCTTTGAGGCGACACCTGTATCCCGTCGAGAGTATGGTGGCGGGGTCGCATCCATCGTTTTCTGAGTGAGGACCCTCGCCTTGACCCGTCGTCTGCTGCTGTTCGCCACCATCGCGGTCGTGCTCCTCGCCTCTGCGCCATCGGCCATGGCCACGCTGACCTTCATCAGCGCCACCGACCTCGGCGTCCCGCAAGACGGCTTCGGCACGCAGGCGCAGTCGCCCGACGGCCACTACGTGTATGTGACGAGTTGGGCCGTGGACTCGGTGCCGCGGGCCTACAAGGTCGACCTCTCGGGCACGACGCCGACGACGGTGGCGTCGGCGCAGCTCCCCCGCCCCACCTGGTGCGCCATTGGGTCGTACGTGTGCGGTATGGCGGAGTCCGCGGCCATCTCGCCCGATGGCGCCTTCCTCTACGTCGGCCTCATGGAAGGCGTGGCGAAGCTCAGCACCGCCGACCTGTCGACCGTCGCAATGTGGGACGAGCAAGGTGCGTTTGGCTCGCTCGCATTGTCGCAGGCGGTGGTGTCTCCCGACGGGCGGTACGGCTACTTCGCCGACGTCTCCGGCGTGGTGCTGAAGCTCGATCTCGCAACCATGACGCCCGCGACGAGCAACGGCAGCCCGGTCGTCGGGCCTTTCGACGGCGTCGAAGCCCTGATCCTGTCGCCCGACGGCCAGACCATCTTCGGAGCGAGCTACAGCACCACCAGCTCGGTGATCACGAAGGCCGACACGGCCACGCTGACGCCTGCGGCCACGCTTTCCACCGGCGTGCCGTACATCTACAACGGCGTCGGCTCGCCCGACGGCCGCTACGGCTACTTCACCGACTCCGCCCCCAGCGGCACGCTGACCACCATCGTCAAGGTGGACCTGAGCACGATGACGATGGTGACCCCCGCGCTCACGTTTGCGGCACCTAAAGGCTCCGCGATTGCGATCTCGCCCGACGGCAGCCGACTGGTGACCGGCAACGCAAGCAACCCGAAGATAGTGACGGAGATCGATACGTCGAATGCGATGAGCATGGTGGGAGAGCCGCTGGTCCTGGACGCCATCCCCGCTTGGCCTGTGACAACTCCCCCATTGATTCTCAGCTTCATCTCCCGCGACGGCCGGTTCGCCTACTTCCCGACAGCCAACGCCTACTCACCGCCCTACCCACTGGCGAAGTTCGGCCTCGCGCCCGGCCACACGCTCACGGTCGCCAAGGCCGGCACGGGCACCGGCACGATCACCAGCAACGTCTGGGGCATCGACTGCGGCACCAGCTGCAGCGCCGACTACGCCGCCACCGCCGGACCGATCACCCTCACCGCCACACCCACCGCCGGATCCACCTTCGCCGGCTGGACCGGCGCCTGCACCGGCACCGGCACCGGCACCTGCCAGGTCACGCTCACGACCGCGCAGAGCGCCACCGCCACCTTCGACCCGCCCACGACGTTCAAGGACAACTCCGCACGCGTCCCCGCCAACGCCGGCCTGCACGCCTCGGCCAAGGGCAAGGTCATCCTGCCGCTGACGTGCCCCCTCGCCTCCTACGCGGGCTGCAGCGTGAGCGTCAACGTCAACGTCACCGTCCCCGACGCACTGCCCCGATACGAACGCACAAGCCGCCTGCGCACCATCGCGCACGCCAAGAACATCACCATCGCCGCCGGCGCCACCAAGCGCGTCACCCTGCGACTGTCCCCTGCCTTCTACCAGCGTCTGCGCACGACACGCCCCCGTCGAGTCACGACCACTCTCCGCATCACCACCGCCATCACCAGCCGCGCCACCGTGACCGGCACCCAACGCGTCCCGCTGTGGATCGCCCCCATCACGCGGACACCACCCGTCACCGGATAGCGGACAGCGGCCGGCGGCGACGAGCGGATCGACCCCGCGTGTCCGACCACCGCGCGCACGACGACCCACGACGGATCGCCGGCGATCTCGACGCAGACCATCCTTTATCAGCACGCCCGAACGCATCCGGATGGACGTCGTCGCAGGCAGCACGACCGGCGAGCTCGATCGCGCGGGCGATCGGGTGATCGTCGACCAGCGCGTGGGCGACGCGATCCAGAAGGTGCACGTGTCGCGCACGCTCCCGCCCAGAGGAGACCGGTCGTTCGCCGACCACGTGGCGGACGTGCCCAACGAGCGCTACCGCTCGACGCGGGCGCGAGCTCCGCGTCCGTAGCGCCGCGATGGCTGCGCCGATGGTGCGGACCGCGCGTTGCGGAGCACCGATCAACTGGGTGAGTGGGCGATGCGAACGTGCTGCCGCTCGTGCGGTTCGCAGCGGCGTCCAGATTCACAGCAGACGGTGACGCATCGGCGGTACCGTCACCCGGCGACCGGCTCGGCCGGTCCGCTCAGCGGTGAATGGGCAGGAGGAACCTTCGCGGCGCGCGCCAGCCGGACAACCTGCGTGGTGGTCTGGGCAATGCCGCCCGTCGGCGTGAACGTCATGATGAGCCGCACTCGCAGCCCGCGCGTGCGGCGGAGCGCCGCCGCGCTCGCCGTTAACGGACAGGAGATGCGATACGTCCCCGCGCGGGGAATCGTTCGACGCATGCGGCATGCCGTCCGGGCGACACGACTCGGGCCGACCAGCGTCCCGACCTGCACCACCGTGCCCGGACCGGGAAACGAGATCCACGAGGAGATCGAGTTGCCACGTACGGAAACCCGCGGACCGAACTTCACCGACGCGGTGGTCACCGCCGCGGAGGCGGTGCTCGCTGGCGGAGCAGGCGGTGGCGACCGCACCACGACACGCGCCGATGTCGGTGACGGAGCCGAGACAAGCGCCGGATCATCGATCGCCGCCACCGCGGTGAAGGTGTACTCAGTGCCACCCTCCAGGCCATCGATCGTGCAGGAGCCGCTCGGCCCGCTGATCAGACAGGTGCGTCCACTCGGGCTCGCAGTGACCGTGATGCGCTTCCACACCGGGCCCGAAGGACGGGCTGCGACCGTGATCGCCGCCGACTGCACCGCCGCAATCACCGCGGGTGTGAACGGCGCCGCCAGGAAGTACGCGGTCGCGTGGCCGTTGGCCAGCGCAGGGGGCGTCGGCCAACCCGTGACCCCGGGCTGGAAACGCAGGATGGTGTCCGGCGGGATGAGGCTCACGTCGTCCAGCACCCCGCTTGGGGGTTCGCCTGCGAAAACGAGCTACTGGAGGTTGGGCATCGAATCGAACGCGCCCTCGCCGATCGTTGTGACGGACGCCGGGATGGCCAGTTCGACGAGTGGAAGAGTGGAGAATGCCCAGTCGTCGATCGTCTCAAGTCCCTCTGGGAGGGTCACCGATCGCAGGGCGGCAGCGGTTGTGGCGTCATCGTTGTGTAGCGCGCCCGTCGGGAGCGTGCGCAGTGCGCTCGGACTCGCGAAGGTGAGCGTCTCCAGCGGCGTGTAGGCGAACAGTCCGTCGCCAAGCGTCGTAACCGACCTGGGGAGGGTGATTGACGTTAACCCTGAGTTGGAAAAGGCATAGTCGTCGACCGTGGCGAGCCGGCTGGGATTCGCTTCGGTATCGACGAAGTCGACGTGCGACAACGACGCGCAGCCGCTAAAGGCCACGGTGCCTATCCGGGTGACCGTAGAGGGCACGTTGACCGTCTGCAGGTTCGGCACCTCGTCGAACGCGTAGTCATCGATCGTCGTGAGTCCCTCCGGCAGGGTCACCGACGTTAGCGCTTGATTGGTGGCTGGGTCGTAGTTCGCGAGCGTCCCTCCAACGAGCGTGCGGAGGGCGCTCGGACTCGCGAAGCTCAGCGTGCGCAATCCCGTGTAATCGAATAGCCCGGCTCCCAGCGTCGTGACCGAGCGCGGAAAGGTGAACGCCGTCAATCCCGTGCCATTGAAGGCGTAATCGCCGACGGTAGTCACGTGACTGGGGTTCGCGTCCGTATCAACGAAATCGACGCGCGACAGAGCGGCGCTGCCTCCGAAAGCGCTGTCCCCGATCGTCGTCACGTTGGGCGGAATCACGATCGACGTCAGTCCCGAAGCGGCAAATGCGCTGTCCCCGATCGTCGTCACCGTCGAGGGGATGGCGATGGTGTGCAGACTTGACCGATTGGCAAGCCCCGGCCCGGTGATCGTCGTGATCCCCTCCGGCAGCGTCACCGATGTGAGCGCGGCGGCGGTGGTCGGATCGGTATTCCACAGAACCTCGAGACTGAACGTGGTCGAGGTTCTCGGCCCTTCAACGGTAAGCGAGCGCAGCGGTGTGGATTCGAACAGCGCGCTGCCGACAGTCGCCACCGTGCGCGGAATGGTGAACCCAGTTATCGCCGAATTCGCGAACGCGCCGTCACCGATCGACGTCACCGAACTCGGAATGGCGAAGGACGTCAGACTGGAGCCGGCGAACAGCTCGTCGCTGATGGACGTGATCGAACTCGGGAGAGTCACCGACGTGAGCGCCGTTCCGGCGAAGGCGCGCGCGCCGATCGAGGTGACCGAGGAGGGAATCGTGATGGCCTGCAGCCCCGTGCCCTGGAACGCGGAGGCACCGATCGTAGTGACCGTGGACGGAATCGAGACGGCGTGGAGGTTCGGCTTCCAGGACAGCGCACCATCGCCGATCGCCGTGAGCCCCGCCATCGGAAGCTGCACGGATCGGAGCGTGGGCACCGCTGCGTGAGGCTGATCCAGCCCCCCATCATCGACTCCCGCGTACTGCAGGGCGTACTGCGGTAGCGTGCCCAGGCTGCTCGGACTCGCGAACGTGATCGACTCGAGCGGTGTGTACCCGAACGCCGCTGCCCCGAGGCTGGTGACCGAACCCGGCACCGTGACGGCGGTGAGTCGAGTGCCGTTGAACGCCTCGCTCTCGATGGTCGTGACCGAGTTCGGAATCGTGACGGTACTCACCGGCGCGAGCCAGAAGGCTCGGTGACAGATCCTCGTGAGCGTGTTCGGCAGGACGACCGTGGTGAAGGTGAGCCGCCGAATCGCCGGGCTCTGGAAGGTCGAGCGCCCGATCGTGGTGACCGGGTAGCCGCCGATCTCCGCGGGGATGACCAAGGTATTCGGCTCCGGGTCGGGCGGTGCGTACCCGCCGATCCGCACCTCGCCGCCGACTCTGTCCCACGACAGCCCGTTCGCCGTAGAGCCGAAGTCGTCGACATCGCCTGGGAGTGAGTCGTCACAGCTAGCGACGGCCGTGGCGCCGACGCCATTCGCGGCCACCACCC
>JBPCSK010000486.1:0-1370 GCA_051007275.1 Gaiellales bacterium
GCCGTGAAGAGGTGCTCGATCCAGTCGTCTTCCTTGGTCTGCATGCCACGCACGCCGACGCCGCCACGGCGCTGGGCGCGGTACGTGTCGACCGGGAGTCGCTTGATGTAGCCGCCGTTGGTGATGGTGATGACCATCTCCTCGTCGACGATCAGCTCCTCCATGTCGATCTCGCCCTCGACGGCGCTGATCTCGGTCCGGCGGTCGTCACTGAACTCGGCGGCGATCGCCTCGAGCTCCTCCACGATGACGTCGGAGACCTTGCTCTCGTCGGCGAGGATCGCGCGGAGCTCGGCGATCTTCGCGGTCAGCTCGGCGTGCTCGGCGCGGATCGCGTCCTGCTCGAGGCCGGTGAGGCGACCGAGGCGGAGGTCGACGATCGCCTGCGCCTGGACCTCTGACATGCCGAACTCGGTCTGCAGGTTCTGGCGCGCCTCCTCGGGGTCCTTGGAGTTGCGGATCAGCTGGATGACCGCGTCGAGGTTCGTGAGCGCGATCAGGTACCCGTCGAGGATGTGGCAGCGGCGCTCGGCGCGGTCGAGCTGGAACTTCGTGCGGCGGACGATGACGTCGCGCTGATGCGCGATGTAGTGCCGGAGCATGTCGTGGACGCCCAGCGTGCGCGGGACGCCCTCGACGAGCGAGACCATGTTGGCGCCGAACGTCGTCTGCAGCTGCGTGTGCTTGTAGAGCTTGTTGAGGACGACCGTGGCGATCGCATCCTTCTTGAGCTCGATGACGATGCGCATGCCCTCGTCGGACGAGTGGTCCTTGACGTCGGAGATCTCGGGCACGACCTTCTCGACCGCCAGCTCGGCGATCTTGGCGATGACGCCCTCATCGCCGCCCTTCTTGACCGTGAACGGCAGCTCGGTGACGACGATCGCACTCTTGCCGTTCGGCAGCTCCTCGATGTCGGTGCGCGCGCGCAGACGGATCTTGCCGCGGCCCGTGGCGTAGGCGGCGCGAATTCCCGCGTGCCCCATGACGACGCCGCCGGTCGGGAAGTCCGGCCCGGGCATGATCGACATCAGCTCGTCGAGCGTGATCTCGGGGTTGCGGATCATCGCAATCGTGGCGTTAACGGCCTCGCCCAGGTTGTGCGGCGGGATGTTGGTCGCCATGCCGACGGCGATGCCGGACGAGCCGTTGACCAGCAGGTTCGGGAAGCGCGCCGGCAGCACCAGCGGCTGCTCGCGCGAGCCGTCGTAGTTGGGCCCGAAGTCGACGGTGTTGGCGTCGATGTCGCGGAGCATCAGCGTCGCGACGCGCGACAGGCGGCACTCCGTGTAGCGCATGGCGGCGGCCGAGAAGCCGTCGACGTTGCCGAAGTTGCCCTGCCCGTCGACGAGGATGGCGCGCGACGAGAA
>JBPCSK010000487.1:0-5893 GCA_051007275.1 Gaiellales bacterium
CTTCCTGGCCGAGCACGGCATCGCGACGGATGGCCCTTTCGAGGCGTTCCGCACGCGCATCGACACGGCGACAATCGTCGGTGTCGTGCGCGACGGAGCGCTGCTCGGGATGATCGCCGTCGCCGATGAGCTGCGTCCGGAGTCGGCCGAGGCCATTCGCCGCCTCAAGGAGCTCGGCATCGAGACCGCGATGCTGTCCGGCGACCGACAGGCTGTGGCGAGCCGCGTGGCGGCCGAGATCGGCATTGACGAGCCGCTCGGCGACCTGCTGCCCGATGCCAAGGTCGAGCGCATCCGCGTCCTGGCAGGGAACGGCAAGATCGGCATGGTGGGGGATGGCGTCAACGATGCGCCAGCCCTGGCGGTGGCCGATGTCGGAATCGCGATGGGCGGTCGCGGGACCGATCAGGCGCTCGAGACGGCAGACGTCGTGCTGATGGCGGATCGCCTGCTCGACGTGCCGTACGCGATCGAGCTGGCGCGCCGCATGCGCCGCGTCGTGCGTCAGAACCTGGTCTTCGCCGGCAGCGTGATCATCACGCTGGCCGTGCTGACGCTGTTCGACAAGGTGCCGCTGCCGCTCGGCGTCGTCGGGCACGAGGGCTCGACGATCATCGTGACGATGAACGGTCTGCGGCTGCTCCGCAGATAGGGAGCCGAATCGCCGCAGCCCGGGGCTGAGGGCGTCGTTAGCGTGGGGGTGTCAACGCGGGAGGATCCCATGAGCACGGTCATCGAGTACACCCTTCGACCGAAGGCGGCCGAGTACGACGCGCTGCTCGGGCAGTACATCCGTCTGGCGGACGACGTCGCAGACAACGACCTCGCCGTGCGCCTGATCATGGTGGCGGGCGACGCGGATCAGCGCGTGATCCGCAGCATCGGCGTCTACGGCGCGCCGGATGGCGCTGACGTCGCTCTGGTTGCGGCATTCCATCGCAACGTCCGCGACCGGCTGGAGGGCGACGTGGAGCGGAGCGCGCTCGAGCTGATCCACCTGCACGCGAGGAAGCTGATCCCCGCGTAGGATCGGAGCATGCGCTTTCCCACGCTCATGGGCACATCGCTTCTGGGCGACGACGTTGCGCTACCGGCGGGCCTGCCCGCCGAGCGCACGCTCGTGCTCTGCGCGTTCAAGCAGCGTCAGCAGGCGCAGGTCGACCGCTGGATCGATCGAGCCGTGGCTGACCTCGGCGTCGCGGCCTCGCCGCTGGGGATCGACGCCGACGTCACCACGGCCGTGATCGAGGTGCCGTGTCTCGGTCGGAAGTGGCGACCGGTGCGGCGTCTCATCGATGGCGGTATGGCCTCCTCGATCGCCCAACCGCCGATTCTCGCCCGCACGATCACGGTCTACGCGGACGTTGGCGCGATCCTCGCGGCGCTCGACGCACCGAGCGCCGCCGAGGTCCAGGCCCGCGTGGTGCGCCGTTCGGGCGAGATTCTCGCGAGCGCTGCGGGTGAGCCAGCGGGCGCCGGCTGGGACGCCATCGCCGCTGCGCTGCGCTAGAACGCCGCGAGCGCGGCGCCGATCAGCGTCGCGTCGGTACCCAGCCCCGCGGGGATCAGCTCGCAGCGTGCTCCGAGCTCGGTCGCCAGGAGCGCGCGGAAGGCGTCGTCCAGTCCGACGACGCCGCCGATGATCACCGTGGCAGCGTCCGCGGCGGCGATCGCGGCGGCCAGTGCGGCAGCGGCAGCGGCGACGATTGCCGCCTTGCTCGGGTCCGCGATGGCGTGCGCGGCGGTCACGGTCTCGGCGGCACGCGCGATGCCGATGCCGCTCGCGGTCGCCTCGAGCGCCGCGGCATTCAGCGCCTGCGTGCGCTCGGCGGAGTCGGGGGCAAGGCGGCTGCGCTGCATCAAGGCAGCAGACACGCTCTGCCCGGCGTGCACGTAGAGGAAGCTCTCGCGTTCCCGCCCGGCACCCAGCTTCGCCTCGCCGACGCCGCCGGCGTGCGCGTCGGCGACGAAGCGCCAGCCCGGCTTGATCTCCTCGAACGCGGTCTCCATGTCGCTCTCGCGCCAATCCCAGAACTCCGCGGACTCAATCGCGTTGCCGGGGCCAAACTGCTCGGGGAGTGCAATGCCGATGCCCATCGCATCTGCGCCGAGTCCGCGAGATAGCCCGACCACGTCGCCGAGCAGGACATCCGCACCGCGGCTCGGCCGCGTATCCATGACGCGGCGGTCGACGATGCGTCCGGTGTCGATGTTCACGCGCGCCCCGCTGATCTTGGAGACGCCGACGTCGATGCCGATGGAGAAGCTCATGCCGAGATGTTCGCAGGCGCGCGCGTGACAGCCGTCATGGGTGAGCCTGCGCGGCGCTGTCGGCAGCCCCGACGATGCCGGCGAGCGCTCCGAGCTGCGCCGGAATGATCGGCGGCAGGTTGGCATAGGCGGCGTCGATCGCTGCGGCGACCGCGTCGGCCACGAGCGCGCGATACGCCGCGTGCAACCCCAGCCCGCCGCCGAGCACGACCGCGTTCGGATCGAGGAGGTGGACGGCTCGGGCGAGCTCAAGACCGAGCGCGTCTGCGGCTGCGTGGATCCGCGGTGCCTTGGACGAATCGGCAAACGCCTCCTGCGCCGTGCGTGTCCCTGCGGCGCGGGCGATGGCGGTTCCGCTCGCCTGCTCCTCCACCAGCGGCGCTCCGAGCAGGATCGCCCGACCGTCGGCGCCGCTCCAGGGACGCCCGTGGAGGACGAACGACGACGAGATGCCCGTACCGACGCTGACGTACAGAAAGGAGTCGAGCTCGCGCCCGGCACCCCACCGGCTCTCGGCGAGCGCCGCTGCGTGGACGTCGGAGACGACCCGCACGGGTGGCAGGCCGGCGAACGCCGAGCTCAGGTCGAGATCGCGCCAGTCCCAGTTCGCGGCGCTGCGGATGGCTCCCGTCGCGTCGACCATCTCCGGGACGCCGACGCCGATCGCCACGGCGCCGTCTGCGAGGGAGCGCGCCAGCTCGACCACGTCGCCGAGCACGGCTGCTCCGCCACGTTCCGCGCCCGTCTCGATCACCCGCTGGTCGGTGACGGCTCCCGTGGCGATGTCGACGCGACCGGCGGCCAGCTTGGTGCCGCCGGCATCGATCCCGACGATGATGGTCACGGGAGAAACGAGGGCGCGACGCCGAAGACGAGCCGACAGGTCTCGCCGCCGACGTTGCGGATGTCATAGGTCGAGCCGGCGGGGACGTACATGACGTCCTCCGGGCCGAGCTCGGCGACGACCTGGCCGTCTCCGTCGCTGGCGCGAACGTAGGTGCCGGGGGTGAGGGCGAAGAGGATCAGGTCGCCACCGTGAGCGTGCTGCTGGGAGACGGCACCCGGCGAGAGCTCGATCCAGCCGGCGGTGAGGTGCTCTGCGGCGAGCTCCACGCCCGTCAGCACGCCGGGCTCGTAGCGCAGCATCGCGTCGCGCCCGTCATGGACGCGGAACGGCCCCGGCGCTGCGGCGCCAGCGGCGAGATCCTCATCGCGGTGATACCGCCAGTCGGAGCGCTCGAGGTACGGGCGGGTGCGGGCGTGCGCTCCGCTGGTGCCGGCCGACGGTGGCGGTGCGAACAGCTCCAGCACGCGCAGCGGCTGGCCGCCATGGGCGTAGACGTGCTGCCACGTGTCGGGACCGAAGGAGGCGCCGTGTCCGGTCGGCACGTGCACGACGTGCCCGGTCTCCGGGCTCATCAGGATCATCTCGCCCTCGAGCACGTGGAGGTACTCATCGGCGCCGAAGATCGTGCGGAACTCCTCCGAGTGGCGGTACGAGCCCTGCGGTCCGACGCCGAAGACGAGGCAGTGCACCTTGTCCGTCGAGGCGTAGATCCAGTCGTTGACCTCGCCGGCCTCGTGGTCGCCCCAGACGTGACGCGTCACGTCGGTGCGCGTGATGCGCGTGGGGCCGGGGAACGTCGGACGGGGGGAGGGGGAGTACTTGGTCATGGTCAGCTCCGCGGATCATGCCGCGCACGCCGATCGGGTGCAACGGCATCCCAGCCCTCGTAGGTGACGGCGGGGAACGTGCTGTGGATCTCCTGCGCCATGCCTGTGCGCCCGGCCTCCTGCGCGGCGAGCATGATCTCCAGCGCGTGGTACCCGTGCTCGGGACGGATCAGCGGCTCGCGGTCGGTCTCGATCGCCTCGACGAGGTGGGCGAGACCCGCGGTCCAGCGCCACGTCGGGTTCGACTCCGGGTGCACGGTCCACGCGTTGCGGGCGTTCTCCCAGGCCTCGTAGCCGTCGGGTGCCCAGTCGTCGCCCTTCAGCTGGATCGTGCCGAGCGTGCCGTACAGCTCGATCGCGGGGGAGTGGTACTTCTGGATGGTGAAGCCCGTGGTCACCACGGCGTAGGTCGCGGCGCCGAAGTCGATCAGCACGTGGGCGTTGTCGTCGGCCTCGACGCGCATCGCCTCGCCCTCCACGACGCGCTCGGGGATCGCCGTGCCGACCATGCCGGTGACGCGCTGCGCGGAGCCGAGCAGGGCGCACAGCGAGACCACGTTGTAGACGCCGAGATCGAACAGCTAGCCACCGCCGGAGCGGTAGAACCACTGCCCCCAGTTGGGTCCCGCCCAGCCGTAGCGGGCGCGCGCGAGCGTGGGCTGGCCGATGCGACCGGCCTTCAGGTCGGCGTGGATCGCGCGGAACGTGGGCGAGAGGATCACGTGCGGCGCCGGCACCAGATGGCCGGGCGCCGCCGTGGCGAGCTCGACGAGGCGGGCCGCTGTCTCGAGGTCGGTGGCCATCGGCTTCTCGACGAGCACGTGCCTGCCGGCCAGCAGCGCGGCCTCGGCGAGCGGCCCATGGGCGGGCATGGACGTGAGGATCAGCACCAGCTCGACGTCCGGGTGGGCGATCACGGCCTCCGCGTCCGTCACCTCGGCGGCGCCGGGATACTGCTCGAGGGCGAAGGCGCGCTTGGCGGGGTCGGGATCGCACACGGCTGCGACGCGCACGGCACCGGCGCGGATGAGCGGAGCGAGCTCCGTGCGGTACGGCCCCTCCCAGACGTTGCCGAGGCCGATGATGCCGACGCCGATCATGGCGTGGCCGTCCCGCTGGCGCGCGCCGTGGCGTAGTAGGCGTCGGTCCACGTCGGGTTGTCGATGTCGTGCCCGCCGGCGTTCGCGAGCACGCCGCTCGCCGCGCACGTGGCGGGGAGCAGCGTGGCGAAGGCGAAGCGCCGGTCGACTGCGGTGCCGCCCGGCACCACCACGACGTTCGCGCCCGTGGCGCGGCACACGTCCACGGCCTCGCCGAAGCCGGGATCGCCCGTGGTCTCCAGCGCCAGCACGAGGTGTTTGGGGTTCAGGCCGTACATCACGCTGGTGGCGCCCTCGCGCGTCTCGGCACCTTCGGCGGGGATCCGCGAGATCTCCTTCAAGAGCAGCGCCGTCTCGAGCGCGGCCGACCAGGCGGGACCGCCGCCGAACGAGGCGGCGGCGACCGGCACGGGCGCGACCGTCAGCGTCTGCTCGGCCCAGTCTGCGGCGGCGGCGATTGCGGCGGTAAGGGCCCCGGGACCGGCAGCGGGGATCGCCGCGAGCGCGGCATCGCCGGTGACGCCGCCCCAGATGCGCAGGCCGACCGCGAGCGCGCCTGCGAGCGCCTGCGTGTGCGTGATGGCGCGCTGGTGCAGCACGGTCTGGAGCGCCACGGCATCGGCCAGGCGCCCGAGCGTGGACTCGGCATGCGCGGTGATCGCGACCACGGGCTTCGGTGCGCCCTGCTCGATCGCGCGGACCACGTCCTTGAACTCGCCCGACGAGGAGATCGCGAGCAGGCGGTCGCCCTCGCGCCAGGCGAAGCGCGGGTCGGCCACGACGCCCGCGGGCAGCGCGACGAGCTCCGGACCGTGCGGCGACTCGAGCGCGGCCAGCGCGATCGCGAA
>JBPCSK010000488.1:0-9890 GCA_051007275.1 Gaiellales bacterium
GCCTTGCACGGGCCGCACCACTCCGCCCAGAAGTCGATCAGCACGGGGATGTCGGACTCGATGACCTCGCCCTGCCAGTTGGTGCTGGTGATCTCGACTGCGTTGCTCATGGGTGGCTCCTTGGAAACCGGTGCGGATGCGTGGGCGAAGTATGCCGGGCGCGTCGCCCGTCTACCTGTGTAGACGAACGACGCGCCGCTGGCATTCCCGTTCCTACATGCTCATGACGTCAAGGACGTACGTGCCCGCCGGGGATACACCCAGAATCGCGACCGGCACGTTGGTGCGGTTGCCGCTCTTCGGCGCGATGGTGATCGGCCCCGTCGCGCCGGCCAGGTCCGTGGTGTGCAGGATCTGCTGGCTGAAGGCATCGAGATCCGTCGTGCCCGCGGACGTCACCGCGTTGGCCCAGAGGCGCACGGAGTCGTACGCGTAGATCCCCCACGTGCCGGGGGCCTTCCCGAACTGCGCCCGGTAGTTCTTGATGTAGGCGCGGCTGAGCGCATTGCCGAACTGCGCGGGCGTCGGCGACCCGCTGAACTGGCAGCGGCGAGAGGCCGCGATGCCGGCCTCCGTGATGAACGCCGGGTCCTGATTGGCAAGCCCCATGAAGCAGCGGGCGTCGTTGCCCTGCGCAGCCTGCGCGGCGAGCTCCTTGGCGATGATCGCGCCCTGCGGGTAGTACGTCGAGACGTAGACGGTGTCGGGGTTGTTCGTCAGCGCCTGGGCGACGACGGCGGAGAAGTCCGTCGCGGTCGGGTCGATCTGGATCTTGGTGACGAGCACGCCCTTCTTGTTGAGCGCCTTGTACATGCGGTCGGCCATGCCCTTGGTGTACGTCGACGGATCCCAGAGGATCGAGACCTTCTCCGCGCCGACGGACTGCATCCAGTTGACTTCTACAGGCGAGATCTGCGAGTTCTTCGGCTGCACCGTCGCGCCGAGACCCGACGTGTCGTCGGTCGACGTGAGCTGCACGGGGAAGACGCCGCTCTTGATGTACGTGGGCAGGTTCTTCACGCCGACGGACGAGTTGAACGGCCCGATCACGGCGGACGGATGCTTGGCGACGATCGCCTTGGCGACGGTCAGGCCGGTCGCCGGGTCCGCCTCGTCGTTGCCGGAGATCAGCTGGACCTTCATGCCGAGGAGGCCGCCGGCCTGGTTGAGCTCGCGCACGGCGAGCTTCGTGCCGCGCAGCATGTCCATGCCGTTGGCGGACTGGTCGCCCGTCATCGGCCCCTCGTAGGCGAGCAGGATGGTGCCCTGGGTCGCGGCCGACGCGAAGGGGGCGGCGATGGCGAGCCCGACCAGGGCGGTGAGCAGGATGAGCAGACGACGATGCACGAGTGCCTCCATAGCGTGGGACCCGACCATCGTACTGGCCCCTACGATCCTGTCAGCCGCCTGATGCCGAGACCCCTGACCGCCCGAAACCGCCGATGTCGGCATCGATGCGCCAATGGGAGTACGTCCTGCGGGTGACGGCGTTCCCGGAGTTGCCCTCGATCGTGGCCAGCGCGTCGCCGTGGACGGCCTCAACGATCCCGACATGCCCGTGCGCGAACCAGACGACGTCACCGGGCTGCGGATCGGCGACGAGCCGTTCGCGGAAGGCGTCGCGCGCCACGAACCAGGCCCGCACGTCACCGGTCCACGCCAGGCGCCAGCCGGCAGACAGGCCGCCGCTGAATGGCCGTCCTGCTGCCCGCAGCACCCACGACACGAAGTCGGCGCACCAGGGCTCCGCATTCCCGTCGGTGAACGCATCAACACCGGGACCGCGATTGGATCCTGACGGGGACTCCGCGATGCCGGCGGCTGCGAGCTGCGACGCGATCGCGACGATCGACCCCCCGCTCACCACCGGCAGCCGCGTCATCGCGAGCAGCGGCGGTCGCGGCGCGGTCGCCGCGACCGCTCCCGCCGACGCCATGCCCTCGAGCGAGGTCGTGACATCCGCCAGGCGAGTCGACAGACCGTGCAAGCCAACGAGGATGCCGGTTGCCAGCAGTGCGGAGACCATCAGCAGCGCCACCCACTCGACGGTCGCCTGGCCCTGGCGATCGCTCATGCCAAGACGCCCCCGGCAACGTCACGCAGGACGAGGAGCTGACCACCGATCACGATCAGCAGCGACGCCGGCGCCAGGAGCGCGCCGACCACCAGCAGCATCTTCGGCGCCGCCGCTGCCGCACGCTCTCGCGCCGTGGAGCGCGCTCGTGCCCGTGCATCCGCTGCCAGCAGTCGCAATGACCCCGCCACGGGAACCCCGAACTCCTCGCTCTGCTGGAGCAGCGCACCGAGCGGTCGCAGCGCGGGATCGACTGCAGATAGCCGTCCACCCGTCCCGCCCTCCCCACCCTCCCCGATCGCGCTGAGCAGCGCCGCGCGCATCGGCTCGTCGATGAAGTCGGCAAGTCGCGCGAGCGCTGTGTCGGTGGCCACGCCGCCATCCACGGTCGCCGCCAGGAGGTCGATCACGTCCGGCAGGCGAGCTGCCAGAGCGATGCTGCGCCTCTGCTGAGCGGCGAGCCGCTGCCGGCGGCGCAACAGCATCGGACCGCAGCTGCCCAGCGCGGCGACGATGACCATGACCGCGACGCCGAAGCCTGCCAGCGCCGCACCGGCAACCAGTACGAGCGCGAGCGTGAACCCGCGAACGACGTCGGCGGTGCGCGGGAGCATCACAGCCCCGCCCCTCGGGCGATGCGGCGCAGCACGAGGACGGCAATGCCGGTCAACGTGGCGGATACGCCGATGATGGCGAGCCCCGGCGCCGAGGCCACCAGCGCATGCGCGGATGCGGGCGCGATGGCGACCAGCATGACCAGCGACGCGAGCGGCGCCACGGGCACGATGCGCGCCGCGATACGCGCCTGCGCCGTGGCAGCGTGCGCCTCGAGCCGCAGGCGCTCGCGATCGGCGAGGCCCTCCGCAAGCCCATTCAGCGAGGCGACGAGATCGCCGCCGAGCTCAAGATGCAGCTCGATCGCTCCGACCAGCAGGCGACCGCCGTCAACGCGCTCCAGCGATGCCAGCGCGACGCGAGATGGATGTCCGGCGCGCAGCTCGTCGGCGCACCGTCGCATGACGCTCCCGCCTTCGCCGTCAACGGCATCGGCTCCGCGTTGGAAGGCGTCACCCAGCGGGAGCCCCGCCGCTGTCCCGCGGGCCAGCGATCGGGCGATGTCCGGGAGACAGGCGCCGCTGGCGCCGGCGGATCGCCGAATGCTCAGCACGACGCCTGCTCGCAGATGCGCCACGCTGCGCCGACCCGCTCGACCGTGACAACCGCCGCGACCCGACGCCTGCCGCCTGCGTCGCGTTGCAGATGCACGACGGCATGCACCGCCGAGGCGACCTGCTCTCGCACGGCGCTGTGCGGCACGTCGACGCCGCCCATCAACGCCATGGTCTCGAGCCGTCGCAGCGCGTCCTCCGGCCCGTTCGCGTGCACCGTCGCCAGCGACCCGTCGTGCCCGGTATTCATTGCGAGGAGGAGGTCAAGAGCCTCTCCGCCACGAACCTCGCCGACGACAAGCCGATCGGGGCGCATGCGCAGTGCGTTGCGTACGAGCTGCCGCAGGTCGACGGCGCCCCGCCCCTCGACGTTCGACGGGCGCGACTCGAGCCGAGCCACGTGCCGCGCCTGCACGGCGAGCTCTGCCGCGTCCTCGACTGAGACGATCCGCTCGTCGGCCGCGACCAGTCCCGTCAGCGCGCTGAGCAGCGTCGTCTTGCCGGTGCCGGTCCCACCGCTGATGACGAGGTTGCGACGATCGGCGATCAGGCGCTGGAGCACCGGCCCATCACTCCCGGCGATGGCGCCGTTGGCCAGCAGGTCCGCGAACGTCAGCGGAGCACTGCCGAATCGCCGGATGGTGATCAGCGGACCGTCAACCGCGAGCGGCGGCAGCACCACGTTGACGCGCGACCCGTCGGGCAGTCGCGCGTCGACGAGCGGCGTGGCGTCGTCAATCCGACGACCGCACGCGGCAACGAGGCGCACGGCGGTCTGGCGCAGCTCGACCGAGTCCCGGAACCGCACGTCGACTGCGCGCAGGCGGCCGTCCACCTCGATCCAGACGTCGGTGGGCCCATTCACGACGACTTCACCAACCGTCGAGTCGAGCAGCAGGCCGGCGAGAGGACCAGCGATGGCGGCGACGCTGCTCACGATCGATCCCGCGGACCGAGCGCGGCGAGCCGCCCCTCCACCATCAGCATCAGCCGATCGTCGCGCTCGACGTCGATCACCGCGATGTCGCGGCGGACGCGCCCGATCGCCCGCTCCACGATGGACGGCGCAGTCGCACAATCGAGGATGCGTCGCGCGTCGACCCCTGCTCGCACCAACCGATGCCGAGCGGCGTCAGCTGCATCTGCGCGCGTGGCGTGCCACACCAGCACGATCACGTCGGCGTCGAGCACCGGCTCGAACGCCGGACCGGTCGGCCGTCCAGCATCGACGACGACGAACGATGCCGATCGCATCGCCACGCGCGCCAGGTCCCGCCCGGCTCCGTCTCGGATGAGCCACGCCAGCTCGGGGCGCGGGCAGAGCTCGTAGAGCGAGCCGAATGACGTGCGCCGAGCGCCGTGCAGGAGGACCCCGGCATCGACTTCCTGCACAGCCGCCAGACCGACGTCGCCGGGCTGCTGCGTCAGTCCCAGCGCCCGCCGCGCCGAGCCGCCAGCCAGATCTGCATCGATCAGGCAGGTGTCGCGCGCAGCCTCCCGGGCGATGGCGAGTGCCGCACAGGTCGTGCCGGCCCCGCCGTGCGCACCGACCACGCAGATCAATCGCCCCAGTCCCGAACGCACCTCCGACATCGCAGACGGTTCGACCGCCGGCGGATGATGCGCGTCGGTCATTGCGGCAGACCTCGTCGAGGCACACGGAGCGAAACGGACGCACCTCCGCCGTATCGCTCACCAACGCGCAGTGAGCCGTCAAGGCGCTCGACGACGCGCCGCGAGCTCGCAAGCCCCAGCCCGGCGCGACCGCCACGCAGCCCGCGGCAGAAGGCGCGGATGCTGAAGCCCGGAGCGAAGCCGGCGCCCGCGTCCTCGACGACGACCTCGACCGCAGCGGCGTCGGCAGCAGCGCGCAGGTACACGGCGCTCCCCGGAGGCGTGTGTCGCGCCGCGTTCTCCGCCACGTTCGCGACAGCCCGTGCCAGCTGACAGTCTGCGCGCAGACGGCGCGCGTCGAGTTCCGCGTCGACGACGACCGCGCAGCCGTGCACCTGGCGGATACGGGTCGCGACGTCCTCCAGCACATCGGAGATGGACTGGTCCACCCCTCGGTCACGCTCATCCGCCGCGTCGCAGCACACGGAGAGGATGTCCTCGCTGGTCGCGAGCAAACGCGCGCACTCCCGGTCGATTGCGGCACGCGCCGCCACGCGAGCGGCGGGCACGGTCGCATTCGCCAGCCGGTCCGCCGCGAGCGCGATACCCGTCAGCGGCCCACGCAGGTCGTGCGCCACCATGCCGATCATCTCGAGCTGATCCCGCGCTGCACGATCGGCGTGGCGCCGCCGCACGATGCCAGCCCACAGCGCCCAGCCGACGACGGCGAGGACGCCGCACACGACCAGCCCCGCGAGCCGCACCCGCAGCTCCGACGCGATCTGGACCGTCCGGTGGACCGGCACCCACACGAGGCGACCATCACCGACCGTGGCGATGCCACCTGCCCGCGTTGGTCGCACCGCTCGCGCGCGGAGCACCGCACCACCCGTCGGCGCGCCGCCGGCGCGAACGACCGCCGCGGCCAGAGAGGCCTCGCGCGCAGCGGCGTCACGTGCCGCGCGACCCGCCGCATCGGCAGTTGGCTCGACGACCAGCACCTGCACGGCGAGCAGCAAGGTCGCGAGGGACGCAACCACCGCCACTCCACCGCGAAGCCATGGCCGCATCACTGGAGGACCGTCCGAAGCGAGTAGCCGACGCTCCAGTTGTTGATCACCCACGGGCCGTCCGCAACGGCAGTCAAGCGCCGACGCAAGCGCGAGGCGTGCGAGTCGAGCGTGCGGGTGCCCGCGTTTCGATACCCCCAGATGCGCTCCATCAGGTCCTCCTTCATGTGGACCTTGTGCGGATCACGCGCCAGCACCGTGAGCAGCTCGTACTCCTTCGCCGGCAGATGCAGCAGGGCACCATCGATGGTCGCGGACCGCGCAGGCAGATCGATCGTGAGCGGCCCGACCTGGAGCACGGATCCGATCCGGCCACGCAGGCGCGATTCGAGCGCGCTGGTGCGGAGCAGCAGTTCCGGATAGCTGAACGGCTTGACCACGTAATCATCGACGCCGCGCTCGAACGCGCGGACGCGATCCTGCTCCGTGCCCCGTCCGCTGACCATGATCACGCCGACGTCGGGCGACCCCACCTCGCCGCCGCGGATCATCCGCACGAGATCGAGCCCCGACCCGTCGGGCAGAGAGACGTCGACGAGCGCGATCTCCGGCATGCCGCGACGCAGCACGGCGATCGCCTCCGCAGCGGTCGACACGGGCGTGACCGCGTGACCATCCTGTCGCAGGTTGTCGGTGAGGAACTCGACGATGGTCTCGTCGTCTTCGACGATCAGCAGATGCGCGCACATTGCGCTCTCCTTCCAGAGTGGTTCTCGATGCCGCTGGTGGATCCAGCGGGAGGCGGCACGCTAGGCAGCGCGCGGCCGCTGTGGCAAGGGACCGGGGCGGCACTGTGCGCCGCGTCGCACGCCAGGTACGTGCCGTGTGGTGATTTCGCCCGTCGCTGTCCCCCGTCACCCTCGCAGCGCGCGCGGAGCACCAGTCGGCGACCGCAGTCGAGACCCCGCTGCGCTGCGGAGCCCGCCGCCAGCTCAAGCTGGTGACGACCCCGCGGGCACCAGCGCAGACGCCACGGCGGAACGTCGCGCGCGACCCCCACGACGCAGAGGTCGCGATCGAGAAACACGATGTCGATCGCGAACCGCATGCCGACGGTGTGGATGCACCCGATGGGATCCGACAGGAGCAAGCCAGCGTCCGCCTCGATGCCGTCCCGCCCGAGCAGTCCCCGTGCGCCGCGCGCGCTGAATGCCGGTGCCACCGATACGCGCGGCACCGCAACGGCACCCGTGGATCTGTCGACGAGCTCGAGCATGAGAGGATCGTGCAGCCACCGCCTCAGACGCGGCCGCGCGAGCGCATGCCGCACTGCGACGCGACACGCGCAGACTGTGCGCGCCCCGCGCGCGATTGTGGTCCGCCGCTCCCCCTCCGCTACGCTCCGCGCATGCTCAGCGAGGACTTCCACTCCGGCGACGACGTGACGCTCGGGTTCCTCGGACGGACCTACGCGTTCGCCCGTCGGGACTTCGAGCAGCGGGTCGTTCGCGCGGCGGTGGACCTCGAGCTTGCGGCCAGGCCCGTCAGCCGCGGCGAGCGCGACGATCTCGTCCAGGCTGCGATCCGCGGCCGCGTCGACGAGCCGCGCAGCGACGTCGGCGAGCGCGTCGTGGAGCTTCTGGCTCGCGACGGCGAGGATCCGGTCTACTGGCTCCGCAAGCTCGTCTTCCGCTCGGCCTGGCTCGACCACCGCATCAAGCACGGTCATGTCGATGTGGCGTACGACGATAGCGTCGGCGCCTTCCGCATCGAGCCCGGCAAGTACCCCCTGCCCGGCTCCGGCCATCCCTCGTTCGCCGTCACGGAGGCCGCATCGTGAGCACGCCCGAGGACACCGGCGACTACAGCGACGTGACGGCGGAGATCGAGGAGGTCAAGGAGATCGCCAACGATCTCCGCGCCGTCCTGCCGACGCGCATCGAGGCCGCCGTGCAGCGCGCGCTCGACGCGCACGAGGGCACCGGACCCGACGCGCGCGTCGCCGAGCTGCACGCGCTCGCCATCGACACGGCACAGCGCACCCGCGCCCTCGCCGCCGACGTGCGCGCCGATCGCGTCTCGCGCATCGAGGACCTCGAGGTCGTCGTCGACCTGCTCGCCGAGGGCCTCGGCGCCGTGCGCGGCGACGTCGCGCGACTCGAGGCGCGCTCCGTGCGCATCGAGAAGGAGCTCGAGCGCGTCACATGGGCGCTTGACCGCGTCGGCACGCAGCTCGAGCGCCTGGCCGGGGACGACCCCGCGAACTAGGATTTGCCGCGTGCGCCTGCCCCGTCGTCTCCGCCTCGGCCTGATGCTCCTGCCGGTCTTCCTGCTCGCCGGGTGTGGCCCGTACAGCTGCTTCGACGACTCGGTCGAGCAAGGCGGATCCGGCACCGTCACGTTCGTCAACCCGCCGGCCTCGGTGACACCGGGCACGACGCTCACGCTCGACCTGACCGGCTCCACGCTGCCCGGCCACTGCATCTACTCGGTTTCGAGCCTTCTGGAGGGCGACGCCGCCTGGGCTGGCCGCTGGGTTGACAAGGCGCAGAACGACGCGCTGTACCGCCCGGCCAAGGGGTGCGACACGTTCCGCGGGACGATTGATGTCCCGATCCCCGAGACCTTCACCGGCGGCACGCTGACCGTCCACATCTCGTCGAAGGCCGACAGCGCGGGGCTGATCTTCTCCATCGGCACGCGCTACACCGCGCAGGGCGATCTCAAGCTGACGGCCGCCGCACCCGCGGCCCCGACGGCGCCGACGGCGCGCGTGTTTCCGCATTACCTGCGCATGGACCCCGTCCTCGCGTCACTGCGAACGATCGACGCGCGCGCATCCAGCGATCCGCAGGGCCAGGCACTGACGTACACGTGGGACACGAACAACGACGGCGTCTACGGGGACACCGTCGAGGAGACAGGCACCAACGGCGTCGTGCGGATCCCTGCCGCGACGCTCTCCGCGCTCAGCAACGGCACGCACTTCACGTTCGGCGTGAAGGCGACGAACACGAGCGGCCTGTCCACGACCGCGACCGCTAAGGCAGAGACGATGGATCCGACCGATCCAAATCTGTGGCCAAACGGCAGTCAGACGCTCGCGCTATCGCCTGCCATCGGCGTCGTTGGCTCGTCCTCCACGATCACGCTCGCCAACCGAGGTACAGCGACGCTGGGCTGCGTCGATACCAACGGCGACGACAACTACACCGACGCCGAGCTGACGGCTGGCAACAGCTACACCGCGTCGTTCGCCGCCGCCGCCGGTACGCAGCGCATCGCCGTGATCGCCGCCAACGTGAACGGCGGCACCTGCGCCTTCTGGAGCGAGCAGATCGCGGCAGGCAGCTACGGCGTGAACCAGGTCGTCGCCGACGCCTACACCTCCGCCGCTGCCCGCTCCTCGCGCACCACGACCAAGGGCTACCGCGCCAAGGCGCGCTTCACGCTCGGTGGCGCCACCATGGTCGCGCTCGGCACTGCCGACGCGTACGGCACCTTCACGGGCACCACCGGCCGCGGCACCTACACCCTGTCGACGCCCGCGAAGGGCAATGGCAGTGCGCGTCCCTCGGCCCTGACGCGGTTCCCGAAGGGCGACTACGTCGTCCGCGCGTCCTCGCTCGGGTTCTTCGGTGCGACGCGCACCCAGACCGTGATCGGCCGGTCGACGATGCTGCTGCGGGGCACGGGTGGCGCGCTGCTCTGCCTCGCCGTCACCGGCACGCCGTCCGGCTCGACGTACGTGTTCCGCGGCGGCACCGGGGCAGCCGCGAAGCTGACGGGCGACGCCTCCAGCACGCGCTTCCAGGTGCGCGCCAAGTCGCCCAGGCCGCCGAAGTCGGGCAAGGTCAGCTTCAAGGGGAAGAAGCAGAAGGGCGCAATCCGCAGCAACGCGACGATCGCGGCGACCACTGCCAAGGCCACGCCGCTGCCAACGGACTGCAAGGCGCTCCGCCGCTACCTGCCGTAGCGGCCTCTCGAGGCGGACATGACACCCGCGCGGATGTGGTGTCCGCC
>JBPCSK010000489.1:0-6879 GCA_051007275.1 Gaiellales bacterium
TGTCGGCACGACGGCGGAGATCGGGCCGATGCGCATCGTCTCGGAGTCCAGCGTCGGCCAGGGCGTGCGTCGCATCGAGGCCGTGACCAGCGGCGTCGCGATCGATCAGCTGCGCCAGCGCGAGCGCGCGGCCGACGAGGCGTCCAGGGCGCGCCAGGTGGGACCGGAGCGCCTGCCGGAGGCCGTGCGCGACCTGCAGGCCAAGGTGCGCGAGCTCGAGAAGCAGCTGAAGGCCGGTGGCGGCTCTGCCGGCGGCGCGCCGGTCGATGCCCTCGCCGCGCAGGCGCAGGAGTGCGGTGGGATCAAGGTCGTCGCCGCGGGTGTCGGCGAGATCGCTCCCGACGCGCTGCTCGAGCTGGCTGATCATCTGCGCGGTGCGCTCGGCCCGAGCGTCGCGCTCCTCATCGGCGAGCATGCCGGCAAGGTCGCGCTGATCTGCGCCGCGACGCCCGAGGCCGTCGCTGCCGGTGCTGACGCGGGGGCCGTGATGAAGGCCGCAGCGCCGCTCGTCGGCGGCGGCGGCGGCGGCAAGCCGAATCTGGCGCGTGCCGGCGGCAAGGACGCGAGCGGGATCCCCGCCGCGCTCGAGGCGGGCCTCGCGGTCCTCGTCGAGCAGCTCCCGGCCTGATTCCGTCACGGATTCGCGCGTTTTCGCGCCTCCTGCGCATGACGCCAGCGGCTAGGGTGCGGGCGATGAAGGTGGTGGCACTCGACTATGGCTCGGCACGCACCGGCGTGGCCGTGTGCGATCCCTCGGGCACCCTGGCGCGTCCGCTCGAGACGATCGAGCGCATCGGCGGCAAGGAGGGCACCGCGCGGCTCCTGCAGGTGATCGCGGAGCAGGAGGCCGAGCTGCTGCTCGTCGGTCTTCCGCTGCTGCCCGACGGCACGCGCGGTGACCAGGCCAACGCGACGATGGCGTTCGTCGGCCGCCTGCGGCCGCAGACCGACGTGCGGATCGCCTTCGAGGACGAGCGGTTCACCAGCGCCGTCGCGCAGACGAAGGGCGGGGAGGCGGGACTCGACGCACGCGCCGCCGCGGAGCTGCTGCAGGGCTGGCTGGATCGGCAGGACCGCGCATGACGCGCCGTCGCGTCCTCGCGCTGCTCGCGGGCCTCGCCACCGCGCTCGTGCTCGCGGGCGTGCTGGCGGCCTGCGGCGGCAGCGACTCGGCCCCGGGCGACAAGGTCACCGTCACCATTCCGGCGGGGGCGACGGCGGGGCAGATCGCGCAGATCCTCGAGGACGCCGGCGTGGTCGGCAGTGCCAGCGACTTCGTTGATCGTGTCGTTGCCGACGGGCAGGGCGAGCACTTCAAGCCCGGCACGTACGCGCTGCGCACGAACGAGACGTATGACCGCATCGTGTTCCAGCTCAATAGCGGGCCGTCCGCCGATGCCGCGCGCCTCACCATCCCCGAGGGCTACGCGATCTGGGACATCAAGGCCGCCGTGCGCAAGGTCGGCATCAAGCCCGCGCAGTACCAGGCGGCGCTCGACGCGCACCAGCCGCCGAAGGGGTTCCTGGCCGACGGCGAGCAGGCGGCGACGCTCGAGGGCTTCCTCTTTCCCGCCACGTACGACGTGGCGGTTCCCGCTGACGCGAACGCCCTCGTTGGCGATCAGCTGGCGGCGTTCGGCGACAACTGGGCGTCGGTCGACATGGCGGACGCGAGCTCGAAGAACCTCACGCGCTACGACGTGCTCAAGATCGCGTCGCTGATCGAGCGCGAGGCGCAGGCACCGGACGACCGTGCCAAGATCGCGTCCGTCATCTACAACCGCCTCCACGCCGGCATGTCGCTCGGCATCGACGCCTCGGTCCAGTACGGCCTCGGATCGTGGCAGGAGCTGAGTGGATCTGACCTGCAGAGCGACTCGCCGTACAACCTGCGGCGCTTCAAGGGGCTGCCGCCGACGCCGATCTGCAACCCGGGTCTTGCCTCGATGCAGGCGGCTGCCAACCCGGCGAAGACCGAATACCTGTACTACTACGCCATCAAGGGCGATCCGCAGGGTCGCCACTGGTTCACCGACAGCTACGACGCCTTCCTCCAGTACCAGAAAGAGCATCCCTACTCGTGATCAGCGGAACCACACGACTGCTCGGCGTGATCGGCGACCCGGTCTCGCATTCCCGCTCGCCGCGCATGCAGAATGCCGCCCTCAAGCAGATGGGGCTCGACTGGACGTACGTGCCGCTGCACGTCACCGCCGACCAGCTTGAGCATGCGCTCCATGGCCTGCGCGCGCTCGGCTTCGTCGGCGCGAACGTCACCGTCCCGCACAAGGAGGCGGTCGCGCAGCTCGTCGACGAGCTGCGACCCGTCGCGAAGGCGAGCGGATCGGTCAACACCATCACCGTCGCGGCCGACGGGCGCCTGATCGGCGACTCGACCGACGGCCCGGCGATCGCCGCCGCGATCTCATCTGAGGTGGGGGAGCGGTACGCGGGCACCGTCACCGTGCTCGGCGCGGGCGGATCGGCGCGTGCCGCCGCCGCGGCGCTGGCGCAGGACGGTTGCGCCGTGCAGATCCACGCGCGCCGCGCTGAGGCCTCCGCGGCGCTGGCCGCCGATCTCGCGAGCACCGGCGACGTGGTCGCCGTGGCCGAGCTGCCGGATCCCGTCGGCGGCGTGATCGTCAACTGCACGCCCGTCGGCGCGCTCGTCGATCCCGAGGGCATGCCGCTGCCGGCATCGCGTCTGCTCGACGTGCGCGTGGTCGTCGATCTGGCGTACCGCGCCGACGCCACGCCGACGCCGCTGATCACCGCCGCGGCTGAGGCCGGCTGCGCCGTGGTCGACGGACTCGAGATCCTCGCGCGCCAGGGCGCACACGCGCTCGAGATCTGGACGGGCGAGACGGCGCCGCTCGAGACGATGCTCGCCGCCGCGCGTGGCACGTGATTCCCCTCGGGCTCGGCGCGGGTGCCCTCCTGGGACTGCTCGCCGTGCCCGCGGTCGCGCGCCTGCCGCGCGGCATCCCCGAGCGCCTCGCGCAGCCCGCCTGGACGGCGCGCGCCGGGCGCCCCACGGTGCTCTGCACGGTGGGCGCCGTGCTCGGCGCGCTGCTCGGCCTGAGCGCGCCCGATGCCACGACGCTCGCGCTCGGCCTCGTGCTCCTGGCCGTGCTGCTGCCGGCGGCGGCGATTGACATCGCGTGGCGGGTGGTGCCCGACACCCTCGTGGTGCTGGGCGCGGTCGGCGGGCTGGGCGTCGTCGCGCTCGTCATGCCGGATCAGCTGGTGCCGCATCTGCTGGCCGGCCTGCTCGGCGGAGTGGGGTCGCTGCTCGTGGCGCTGGCCGCGCGCGGGGGCTTCGGCCTCGGCGACGTCAAGCTGATCGCGATGATCGGACTGGTGCTGGGCGCCGCGCTGCCGCTGGCCGTCGTCGGCGGGCTGCTCGTCGCGGGGCTCGTCTCGCTGCCCGTGCTGATCGTGCGCGGCCGTGGCGCGTCGCTGCCGCTGGTGCCGTTTCTCGCCATCGGCGCGCTGCTGGCGTGCCTGCTGCCCGCGCGGGCCGCGATCGGGCTCTGACAGCGCGATTGCGACTGTGACGAAACCGTGATGTTCCGATCACGAGATAGCCATAGTTCCCGCGTACTGTTCAGGTCAAGCGACGGTCCCTCCCTCAAATCCGTCGCCTGACGAGCCCACTAGGCCGTCCGGTCTCACCGCCGCAAGGCGGATCCTCCCAACCTCGAGCGTCGCGCCCTCACCGGCGCGGCGCTCAGGTGGTAGAGGGGCACCGTACGCCGGCTGACCCTACGATTCGCCCATGGCACCGATCCGCCAGGTGGCGCCCGGGGGCGGCGTGGAGTTCGAGGTCGATCCATCGACCGGGCATTCCGCGTGGCGCGTCGCGGGCCGCCGTGCCAACGTTGCGCGGGCGCGCAGCGTCGCCGGTGACGGTGCGGTCGACCGCATCCTGCGCGACACGATCGCCCAGCTGCGGGCGCAGGCGGCCGACGGCGGCGATGATCGCGAGGAGCTGCGCCGCTTCGCAGGGCGTCTCTGGGTGACACGGCACGGCGACGCGCCGGTCGCCGACGATCAGAACCGTCTGTTCTGAGCTACTGCCCGGCGAGGACGCCGATCGCCGCCTGAGCGGCGACGAAGGCGCGGTCAAACTCCGCCGCGGGCACCGGTGTCGAGGCCTTGGCTGCCAGCGCGTCGACGGCGGTAACCGCGCGACCGTAGGCGCCGGGTGCGAGTGCCTCGAAGGATGCGTGCTGCGAGGCCAGCTGCTTCCGGACCCGGACGATGCGCTCCTGCGCGTCGGCGTAGGGCGTGGGCTTGATGATCGTGCCGTCCGGCACGGCGATGTCGTACCTCGCTCTGGCGGGGGCGAGCTGGGCATTGAGGGCCTTGGCGTTGAGACGCACCTGATCCGCCAGCGTCTGCAGGTCGGGCGCGGCGGCGCGGCCGACGTAGGCACCGATCGCCAGGCCGACGACCAGCGCCAGGATCGCGAACACGCTCGCGCCGATGATGACGCGACCGCCCAGCTCGGTGCCGTCGTTCTGCCAGGCGCTCATACGCGAAGCATGCCCGAGGCGGTCGGCTCGAGGATCAGACCGAGACCGGCTCGGACGGCTCGGGCACCGGCGGGGCGGAGGCCGGCACGGCCACGACGCCGCCGTGGCAGCGCGGACGACGCACGCGGATGTACTCCGAGACGAAGTACGACCCGACGACGACGCCGACGGCGAGGACCTGCAGGGCGAGGGTCTCGACGGTCGGGAAGATGTTGAGCCACTCGGTCATCCACGCGGGGATCACGCCGGTGAGCACCGGGGTCTCGCTCAGCCAGCCGAGCTCCTGAAAGGCGTGCGCGGTGCCGCCGACCATGATCACCAGCACGACGCTGAGGACGATGCCCGTGGCGAACAGCATCTTGCGATACGGCAGGCGGTGCTGGAAGACGAAGAGGCAGGCGCCGACGCCGAGCGTGGCGGCGAGGCCGATGGCGATGCCGATGAAGACCGGCGCGGTGCCGGCGACGAGGCGCGCATTCTGGAGGAAGAGCACGGTCTCGAAGCCCTCGCGGAAGACGCTGGTGAATCCGAGCACGCCGAGCCCGATCATCACGCCCGTGCCGGCGCCCGACAGGATCTGCTTCTTGCGGGCGTGCTGGTTCGCCAGCCAGCCGGTCCAGTAGATGTTGTGCATGAACCAGTTGAGGACGAGGATCAGCACGAACACCGCGAGGAAGCCGGTGATCGCCTCGAGGCGGACGCCGAGGTCGGCGTAGCGATCGAGCAGCATCCCCGCGAAGATCCAGGTGAAGACGCTCGCGACGAGCGCCGCGGCGGCGCCGAGGAAGACGGGGCGGCGGCGGAAGCGGTTGACGCCGATCATGCTGGCGGTGATCGCGGCGAGGACGAGCGCCGCCTCGAGTCCCTCGCGGAAGACGATCATCGCGGAGTTGAAGATCGCCGTGCCCCACGTCATCGACTCGGCCATCGCCTCGGCATCCAGCTGCTTGGCGGGCGCGGTGGCCATGATCCAGATGGCGCCGACGAGGAAGACAGTGACCGCGAGCCAGACGACCGCGCTCTTGTAGTCGTAGCGGGCGGCAGTGCGGTTGGTGGGCGTGGTTGCTGCCATGAAAGCGGAGCGGGCGACCGGTCGGCACCCATGCATAGGGAGCCCTCATGGCCGGACGGGCGCATCTTAGGGGTGCCTAAGGCGAGCCGTCAAGAACCTTCTTCGCGGGTGCGTGCGGCGTGGATGATCGTGCCTCGCGATACCCTGTCTCGACGCATGGCGCTCTCGTTCACCACCTCCGGCCAGTCGCACGGTCCCGGCATCGTCGCGATCCTCAGCGGGCTGCCCGCCGGGCTGCTGCCCGACCGTGAGCGCCTGCAGCGCGACCTGGCTCGGCGACAGGCCGGCTACGGCCGCTCGCCACGCCAGGCGATCGAGACGGATGAGGCCACGATCCTCGGTGGCATGCGGCACGGCCGGACCCTCGGCGGGCCGCTCAGCCTGATCGTCAAGAACCGCGACCACGAGAATTGGGGCGCCGCGCAGAGCGCCTGGCCGGTCACGGCCGAGGAGCTCGCCGAGGTCCACGCGCGCCGCACGCGCGTCGTCAACGTGCCGCGCCCCGGCCACGCCGATCTGTCGGGCGTCATGAAGTACGAGCTGCCGGATGTCCGTGACGTCCTCGAGCGGGCCTCCGCGCGCGAGACCTCCGCGCGCGTGGCGGTCGGTGCGTTCTGCAAGGACCTGCTCGACACCGTCGGGATCACGGTCCACGGCCACGTCGTGCGCGTCGGCGCCGTCGAGGCCCCGCGCCGCGACGACATCACCGCCCGCGAGTTCCGCGAGATGGGCGAGCGCCAGGTCGGCTGCCTCGACGCCGAGACCGACGCGAGGATGGTCGAGGAGATCGAGGCGGCGAAGAAGGCCCAGGACACGCTCGGCGGCATCGTCGAGGTGCGCGCCTTCGGCTGCCCGCCCGGTCTCGGCTCGTACGCCTCCGAGGATTGGCGCCTCGACGCGCGCATCGCCGGCGCCGCGATGGGCATCCAGGCGATGAAGGCGGTGGAGATCGGCGATGGCTGGGCCAACGCCGCGTTGCGCGGCAGCGCCGTCCACGACGAGCTCCGCTACGACGACGGCTACAAGCGCGACAGCAATCGCGCCGGCGGCCTCGAGGGCGGCATGACGAACGGCGAGCCGGTCGTCGTGCGCATCGCGATGAAGCCGCTGCCGACGCTGATGAAGCCGCTCAAGACCGCCACGCTCGACACGCACGAGCCGGCCGAGGCGCTGGTCGAGCGGTCCGACACGACCGCCATCTACGCCGCCGCGGTGGTCGCCGAGGCCGTCATCGCCTTCGAGCTTGCGCGCGCCGCCAAGGAGTAGTTC
>JBPCSK010000490.1:0-16255 GCA_051007275.1 Gaiellales bacterium
GTGGCAGAATCCGCGCATGCGTCGTCTCCGGATCTTCACCGCCCTGACCGTGCTCGCCGTTGCGCTCACCGCTGCAGCGGTCGCATCCGCCGGCCCTGTGCCGTTCCACCTGCCGTAGCGCTACTTCCGGATCGTGAAATACGCGATCTGCGCCTTCGTCGTCGACGTGCTGTCCGACGCCGTGATGATCACCTTCCAGCGGCCGGTGGTCAGCGGCGTGCGGCCGACGCGACCGGTGAACGAGATGGCATTGGACCCCGGCTTGCCGCCCTTGGCGCCGGACGAGCGGTACAGGTACTGCTTCTTGGCGTAGCCGACCTTCTGGAAGGCGACCGTGACGTTGGCGTTCTCGGACAGCGTGTACTTGATCGTGGTCCCGATCGGCGTGTATGCGCGCACGGCGGTCGTGTGGCTGCCGACGCGGAACGTGGTGTTCGTGATGCCAAACTTCGACAGCGTCAGGATCGGTGCCGGATTGAAGGTCGCGCTCGCCGCGCGGGCCTGCGACATCGTGACCGTGCAGACGCTCTGCGCCTTGAAGCCCGAGCATGCGCCGCTCCAGCCGACGAAGTCCGCGAGCGGTCCCTCCACGGCGGTGAGCGTGACCTTCGTGTTCTTGGCGAACGGCGCCGCACAGACGGTGCCGCAATTGAGCCCCACAGGCGACGAGACGATGCTGCCGACGCCCGTGCCCTTCTTCGTCAGCGTCAGGACGTAGCTCGTGACGGCCGGATTGAACGTGGCCTGGACGTTCTGCGACTGGTTCATCGTGACGGTGCAGGTCTTGGCGGTGCCGGTGCACGCACCCGTCCATCCCGCGAAGACGAAGCCCGGAGCGGGCGTCTCCGTGAGCGTCACCGTCGCCATGTCGGGGAAGTCATTCGTGCAGATCTGGCCGCAGCTGAGACCGTTCTGCGTGGCCGTGCCGCCCGCCGCCGTGACCGTGCTGATCGTGGCACCTGTACCGGCCTTGACGACCGTCAGCGCCCAACGCGAGGCAGCGACGTCCGTCGGGTTGTTCGACGTGTTGATGAACGTCGGCGCGGTAATCACCGGCGTCAGATTGGCGGAGCCGATCGAACCACCCGTCTGCGCGGTCCAGAAGAAGGCGGTGCCGGTCTCCGCGAGTCCGACGGCGGGTGCCGGCAGCGCCAGGTAGGTCGGCGTCACCTGCAGGCCGGTGCCAACGGTCGCGCTGCTGATCTGCGACGCGCCGGTGTTGATCCAGTAGATTCGCTGACCGTCGGAGGTGATCGACGTCGGCGATGAGACAGCACCTGCGACCTGCGCGTTCGAGACGAAGTTCACGTTCGCCCCGGACCCATCGAGGCCGATGCGGCCGATCGAGTTGGCGTCGCCCCAGTAGAGGTACGCGCCGTCGGACCAGATCGAGGTGTTCTGGCCGCTGGGCGTCTGGTACCACTGCCAGCCGGTCTGAGGCTGCGCCCCGGTGATCGTGGCGCGGCCGATGAAGCCGTTGTCGGCCCAGTAGATGAACCCGCCCACGACGACGACGCCGGTCGGCGCGCTGGTGCCGCCGGGAGCGATGTAGCTCTGCACCGCACCCTGCAGGTTGGCGATGCCGATGTGCGCGGACGTGGCGCTCGTCCAGTACAGCGCGGCGCTGGTGGCGAAGACGGAGTTCGGGATGTCACCGGTCGCGTAGGTCGTGATGCCACCGGAGGGAGCGGCGATCGCGGCGCTCGTGAGCGTGCCGGACTGGCTGTTGACCCAGTAGAGCCGCCCGTTCTCGGTCGCCGCGGCACCGGCCGTGCCAACGAGGGCGAGCAGTGCACCGAAGACAAGCGCGGTGGCGAGCAGCAGGCGGACGGGACGGGGAACGCGCGGCAAGGTGATCACGACTTCCACAGTACCCCTCATCCGAGCCGATTCCTGCGCGCGCGTGTCTGCGTGCCCCCATGTGCGGGATACTGGGAGCGTGCAGGTCGTCCGTCCGCGAGACACGTTCATCAAGCTCCTGGCGTCTGGCGTGGCGCTGCTCGGTCTGGGCTCCATGGTCTCGGCCCTCACGCCGAACCTCGCGGAACGCTCGGCGCTGCTGGCCGGCGTGATCCCTGTCCAGGCGACGCGCACCGCGCACGTGCTCGTCTTCGAGCTCGGCCTCCTGCTGATCGTCGTGGCCTTCGGCCTCGTGCGGCGTCGACATCGTGCCTGGCAGCTGGCCGTGGCGCTGCTCGCCGCGACCGCCATCCTCCACCTGGCCAAGGGGCTGGACATCGAGGAGGCGATCGCCACGCTCGTGCTCCTCGTGCTCCTGGTCGTCAAACGGGGAGCCTTCACCGTCGAAGGTGCGCATGGCACGACGCGTCGGGTGCTCAAGTGGACGCTCGCACTGCTCGCCGGCGGCGTGTTGCTCGGCATTGCGCTCGCCGAGGTGCTGGCCCGCCTCGCCGGCGAACCGATCTCGCTGCGCGAGGCCGCCGATCAGGGTCTCGATGGGCTCATCGGCGCGCCCGACTCGATGTCGGCGATCGGCCTCTACACGGCGATCTCGGTCGCCGTGATCGTCCTGCTGTGGCTGCGGCCGGTGCCAGCCCCTGAGCCCGCAGGCGCGCCTGACCGTGACGTCGTGCGCTCGATTCTCAACCGCTACGCAACCGATGGCCTCTCGTACTTCGCGCTGCGCCGCGACACCACCTTCGCGATCGGCGCGAGCGAGGACTGCTTCCTCGCCTATCGCGTCGTTGCCAACGTCGCACTCGTTGCCGGCACCGTCGTCGGCCCGGAAGCGTCGTCGAGCGTGCTGCTGCGCGATTTCCACGAGGAGCAGGTCCGGCTCGGGCGACGCATCGCCGCGATCGGCCTGCCCGGGTCGGCTCGACGGCTGTGGGAGCAGGCGGGTCTCACGACCGCGTATCTCGGCGACGAGGCGATCGTCACCGCGCAGGACTTCTCGCTCGAGGGACGCCCGATGCGCAAGGTCCGGCAGTCCGTGAACCGCGTCGAGCGCGACGGGTATCGCGTGATCGTCCTGCGTCGCCGCGAGCTCGACGCCGCGCTGCTGGCCCAATTGCGGGAGGTCTCCGAGGAGTGGCTGGGCGGCCAGGGCGAGCGCGGCTTCTCGATGGCACTCGATGACCCGTGGAGCGCGGAGCACGGCGAGTGCGTCTTCGCGATCGCCCTCGGCCCCGATGACGTGCCGGCCGGATACATCCACTTCGTCCCCGTCCTCGCCACCGGCGACCTCTCGCTGTCGACCATGCGCCGCCGGGAGGACGCGCCGAACGGGCTCAACGAGGCGATCCTGAGCGGCGCCTTCGCATGGGCCCGCGAGCACGGCATCGAGCGCGTGGGTCTCAACTTCAGCGCGTTCGGCCGGATCCTGCGCGCGCCGGAGCTCCAAGGCTGGGAGCGACTGGCCGCACAGGCGCTGCTGCAGGGCGATCGCTGGTTCCAGCTGGAGCGCCTCGATGCCTTCAACCGCAAGTTCCTGCCGACGTGGGAGCCGCGCTTCGCCGCGTACGAGCGCACCGTCGACCTGCCCCAGGCGGCATTGGCCGTCCTCGCCGCCGAAGGCCTGCTGCCCGTGCCTCGGCTGCCGACCTTCGGCAGCGACGACGTGGGCACCGCGGAACTCGCACGGTAGGCTGCGTGCATGAACCAGACCGCCATGCGCGTCATCGCGATCGTCCTGCTCGTCGCCATCGGCGTATTCCTGCTGTCGGTCCTATGGGATCCGATCAACTCGCTCTGGCGCTGACGATCCGTACGGGTCATCTGGCAGTCTTCAGCGGCTGACAAAACCGTTAGGAGATCGATCCGATGCCTCGTCTGCGTTCGTGTGCGCTTCTGGCCACGCTCGCCGCCTTCCTGGCGTTCACCGGCTCTGCCGCCGCGAGCTCGCCGCCCAGCGTGTTCACCGTGTACAAGCACCGCACCTCGTCGCAGATGGTCGTGGCCAGCACCGGCCAGACGACTACGGACATGTCCGGCGCGGCGATGGGCGACACGCAGATCATCTACGGCACCGTGGCGCGCACGCCCGGCGGCAAGCCGATCGGCCACTACCGCGGCGTCGCGATGCTGCTCGGCAGTGCCGGGAGCTCAAGTCCGATGATGCGATGGTTCCACGCCAAGATCTCGCTCCCCGGTGGCGCGATCTTCCTCGACGACATCCAGGACTCGCCGAACATGGCAGCCATGGCCGCCGGCGCAGCGTCACCGCACTGGACGTACGCGGTCGTCGGTGGAACGGGCAGATACCGCGGCGTGACGGGTGAGTGCGATTCCGTCGTGACGGGACGCGGCACGTACTTCAAGGACACGTTCCGGCTGGTGTATCCGCGCTGACCCCCTCGCTGTCCCGCCTACGAGCCTGTGGGATGCCAATCGTGGCGGTGCTCCGGGCGGCACGCCACTCCTGCTTCCGTCTCGCAGGCTCTTAGGCAGAACGCCTAGAGCGGCATGACCGGATCACCGATCCGGATCGGGCCGGGCTCGACGACATCGCAGTAGATGCCGAGGTTCGGCTCGCCCTTCGCTGCAATCATCGCGCGCAGGGCGTCGGCGTCGCGCTCGCCCGTGTCCGGATCCACGGTCGTGACGGCGCAGCGGATGCATTCCTCGACCACGCGGAGCACCGCGTCGCCGATGCGGACATCGCGACCGAGCCACGCATCCTCCTCGAAGGGCGCACCGCCGACCGTCTGGATCATCATCCGGAAGCGGCGCGGGTCGATCAGCCCGAGTCCCAGCGCATCGATCGACGGCGCGCCGATCAGCGACGCCGCGAAGCCCGACCAGCCACCGCGACCGTCGGCGGCTCGCGCCAGCCGCACGGGCTCGCCCGCCCAATCGGACAGCGCATCGCGCCAGGGTCCGGGCACGAGCGTCGCCTCGATCGTGGACTTCATGTCGAAGCCGGCGGTGAAGCGCTCGCCGAGCGGCGTCTCGCCGACCACGAGCGATCCGTCGGGCAGGACGATCGAGAGAATCTCGCCGTCGAAGGCCGCCGTCGCCTGGCAGAGCGGCAGGCGACGCGCCTGATTGAGCGACTGGTCCCGATCGTCGACGAGGAAGAAGATCCGGTCGTCGACGACCCCACGCTCGTGCAGGACGAGCTGGTCGACGTCGCCCATCTTGAGGCTCTTGACGGGCGTGTGGAGCAGGCGCGCGACGGTCGTCATGCACGCAGTGTGCCAGCCATGGGCTAGCGCTCGCAGACCACCCCGTCGCCGTCACCATCGCGGTACCACGCGTACTCGGGATCGACGCCCTTGGTGTACGGCCCGAGGCCAGCGGCGATCGCGTCCGTGCAGTACGGGTATCGCGGGTCGAGCTTGCCATTCGCTGCCGTCGGGGGCGATTCCGCCTGGGTCGCGGCTGCAGACGCCGTCGATGGCCCCGTGGCGATCGCCGCACGCGTCGGCTTCGGCACGCGCGCAGCGGTCCCACAGCCGCTGATCCCGAGACGCAGCGCCACCTGCTCGGCGGGATCGATCGCCAGCCGCCAGCGCCACTTGACCGCGATCCACGTGGCGACGTACGTGCAGCGATAGTTGCTGAAGGCCGGCATCCACTCCGCCGGATCCTGATCGCTCTTCTGGCGGTTCGTGGTCGCCGTCACGGCGATCAGCGACAGCGGGTACCCAAGGTCGTTGGCGTACGCCTCTCGCGTGGCGGCGCTCCATCGCCAGGCGCCGGATTGCCAGGCCTCGCTGAGCGGCACGAAGTGATCGATGTCGAGGCCGCCCGAGTCCGTGATGAAGAGGTTGTCGTAGGCCGACCACCAGCGACCACCGCTGAGCCTGCAGCCCGCGAGCAGCGTCGGTCTGACCCGCGCCTCCGCGATCAGCACCTCCTTGCGCGTATCGCAGCCGTTGCCATCGGCGTCGGTCCAGAGGCGAAAGAGATCGCGGGAGTAGCCGGTCACCATCGGCGGCGAGACCTTCAACTGCGGGAGCAGCGCGCCGGCCGAAACCCCAGACGCCGCACCGGCACCGGCAACTGACACGAGACTCGCGAGCAGCAGGGCAGCGACGAGCAGACCGCGTGCGACTCCGTGCGTCATCGGCGCGTCTTCAGGCGAATTGCGTGCGTCATGGTCACATGCAATCACGTGCGTAACCGGACGGTCGGCGTGGTGCACGCGTGGTGATCTCGCGCTTCGGCCCACACACCGTGCGATTCCTGTGGCAGGTTGCGAGGGACCGCGCGGGTGCCCTGCCCGCCGAAACCACGCCCTGAGGTACAGCATGTCGCTCACCCATCGTCTTTCCGCGCTCATCGCCCTCGGTGCGATCGCTCTCGTCGCAACGGCCTGCGCTGGCAGCCCGTCGATTCGCCCCGAGAAGGTGACGGATACGTCCGGTGGTGGGGCGTCCACGATGGCGGATACCGGTATGACGACGAGCGATGCTGCCAGCACCACGACGGCAGCCGCCGACGCGAACACCGTGACGGTCGACCTCGCCAAGTCCAGCCCGTTCTCCCTTGAGCCGTCCGTCACCAGCGTGCCCGCCGGCAAGATCACGTTCGACGCGATCAACGAAGGCACCATGGTCCACGAGCTCGTCGTCCTGCAGACCGACAAGACGATCAAGCAGCTGACCCAGCCCGACGGCCGCGCCGACGAGACGAACAACATCGGCGAGACCGGCGACGTCGCCGCCGGCGCGAGCAAGAGCTTCACGCTCGACCTCAAGCCCGGTCACTACTGGCTGGTCTGCAACATCCCCGGCCACCTCGCCGGCGGCATGTACAGCGAATTCACCGTCACGGCGTAGCCCGAAGCGTCTGTGCCGGTCGGCCAGTCAGGCCGGCACAGACGCCGTCAGGCGGGCACCACCTTCGGGACGCAGTGCGAGCGACCACGAACCATCGAACGTCCCGACCCAGGCATCGATGATGGCGGTGCCCGTCCCCGGCATGCGATCCGCAGGCGGCCCCACCCCGTCGTCGTCGACGGTGACGGCCAGCCGATCCGATTCCCGACCGATCGCGACGGTGACGTGCGCAGCTCGCCCGTGCATCGCCGCGTTGAGCAGCGCCTGCTCGACGATGCGGTAGACCGCCGATGCGCGATCGCCGGCGTCGAGACCGTCGGGGACGTTGATCACCACGTCGATCGACCCCGCATACGACGTTGCGAGGTCATCCAGCGCGGTCACCAGGCCGACTGCCTCGATCGGCGGGGCGATCCGACGCCCGACCGAGCGGATGCCTGCACCTCGCAGGCGCTCGAGGTCGGCGACGACGACGCGCAGACCTTCCGCATCGACGGCATCCGCATTCTCGGCGATTGCGCTCAGTCGCAGATTGGCACGGAGCAGCACGCCCTGCACCTCATCGTGGAGCGCCGTCGCGACCTCGTAGCGCACGCGCTCGTCCGCCTCGACGATCAGCGTCCGCTGGCGGGCGAGCTGGTCGACCTGCTCACGCAGCCGCTCGGTCTGCTCCCGGATTCGAAAGCGGGTGTACCCCACGCCATTCGAGATCGCGAACACGAGGATCATGACGGTCACCGCCGTCAAGGTGATCGCGATCCAGATGTTCTGGTACATCCCCTTGCCTGTGACGGCATCGTTGTTGACGAGGCGCAGCAGCAGAATGCCGGCCGTGCCGAGCGCGGAGCCGGTGAAGCACGCGATGAGGTAGCGGGGACGGGCCGGCACGATCACCTCGTTCGACCGCCAGCCGCCGATCAGCATCATCGCCGCAACGACGACGAGCATGATCACGACTCCCTCCACGATCAGCAGGCCCATGTAGCGAACGATGTCCATGTTGCCGGAGGCGGAGATGCCCGCGATCACGACGCCGCGCCCGGTGAAGGAGATCACGCCGAACACGAAGATCGGCACGGGCGCGATCGGCCATGGCCCGAACACGAGGCGCCACCGGGAGAAGCCCATGTCGTTCGTCACAGCGGGAGCGTAGCGATCGACGACGGCACGGGATCGTGGTACGCGTGAAACCCCGGGCTGCATGCACCGGCGAGGTGCGCCACAATGGTCGTGTGCCGCCGAATCGCGAGATCTCCGTCCTCTACGTCGAAGACGACCCCGTGCTGCGCGCGCTGTTCGCGGACCTGATCGACGGTCGCGACGGGATCAGGGTCGTCGGCACCGCCGCCGACGCCGACGAGGCGATCGACTTCGCGCGTTCGGCGAAGGTCGACGTCGCGCTGCTCGATCTCGCACTCGGCCCGCGCTCCATCAACGGCGCCGAACTCGGCCTCCGCCTGCGCCAGCAGGCGCCCGACATGGGCATCGTGCTTATCTCGCAGCACCTGATGCCGAAGTTCCTGTCGACATTGCCCGAGAGCGAGCGCCACGGCTGGGCCTACGTGCAGAAGCGCGGCGACCTCTCGCCCACCGAGCTCGTTCAGGTGATCCGTGCGACGGCCGAGGGCAA
This sequence comes from Gaiellales bacterium, assembly GCA_051007275.1. Taxonomy (GTDB): domain Bacteria; phylum Actinomycetota; class Thermoleophilia; order Gaiellales; family F1-60-MAGs149; genus F1-60-MAGs149. The sequence goes on from JBPCSK010000490.1 coordinate 8,377, forward strand.
GACGATCCTCGACCCAACGACGCTCGACGGGCAATCGGTCGACGGCGCCGCACTCGACAAGCTGACGCCGCGCCAGCGCGATGTGCTCGCGCTGCTCGCGACCGGACGCGACGCCATCGGCATCGCCGACGAGCTGCACCTCGCACACACCACCGTGCGTCGCGACATCTCGAATGCCTACCGCGTGCTGGTCCCAGACGTCGGCCCCGGCTACGACCCGCGCACGGCCGCCGTGCTCGAGTACCTGCGCGTCACGCGCCCATACGACTTCAGCGACGAGGACTAGGCCGCCTCGAGCCCGTCCAGCGGCGCCCCGCCGCAGCACGGGTCGATGTTGATCTTGCATGTCGCGCACTGGCTATGCCCGTGCACGTAGACGGGCTCCTCCGTGCTGCCGCACATCGGGCACGGCTGCGCGCACGCGCGCTCGGTGCGAGCGCCCTCTCGCTCGATTTCCTTTGGGGGCATGCGGGGAATGCTACCGACCGCTGGCCGTTTCGCCTACGAGCCTGTGCGACAGCTCAGTGCGTACGTGTGGGTCGACATTGGCGGGCGTGAGCAGCTAGCCGACGACCGGCTCCGCCGCGCCGCGGACGATGACGACCGTGGTGGCCACGTTGTTCCTCGTGGTCGTCTCCTGCGTCGAGGTGCTGATCACCGCCCGAACGGGATAGGAGCCGGGACGCGCCGCCTGTCGGCTGGCGGTGAACGTGACCGCATCACCACGCAGCAGCGTGCCGAGCGTGCACGTGAACATCCCGTGCACCTTCTTGCAGGCGCCGCGCGAGGACGTCAGCGTCATCGGACGCGCCGCGGTCGGCACGGACAGGACGATGGTGACATTGCGTGCCGCGTACGGGCCGTTGTTTCGAGCGACCACCGAGTACCCGACGACGCTGCCACGATCGACGACGCGCGGGGTCGCGCGCACGCGGATAGCAACGTCAGCGATCGGGCCCATCCGGGGCAGCGACTTGCCGAGACGCGTGATCGGCTTGGTGGGCGACCCCGGACCGGACGGCGAGTGCTCGGGCGTCGGCGGCAGCAGCGGGTCGGCGGGGATGAAGGCTGGCACGAGCGGGACGAACGGTGTCGTGCTCGGTGTCAGCACGTTCGTGAACACGCAGTCGACGCGCGGGTTCGCGACGGTCAGATCGATCTGGACGCGCCCCATCGTCGACGGCACGGGCTGGCCGTCGCAGATGACGGTCTTGAGCATCCACTCGTCGGTGCCGACGTAGGCGTCGCCGGTCTCCTGGATCACGTAGCTGCCGAGCGGCAGGCCGACGAGCGGATCGCCCGCCGCGACGACCTCTCCCCCCACACCAGGCGCCGTCGTCTCCGCGCGCTGCTCGCGCTCGATAGACGCGTCCGCGAGCGACGACACGACGAAGCCCGCTGTGCCCTTGGCACCTTCGGTCACCTTTCGAAGCGTGATGGCTCCATTCGGCGTGAACGCGTTCGTGACCGTGCACGTCGCGCCTTGGCCGGCGCTGACCGGCAGCGAGAACGACGAGTCGTCGATCAGCGTGGCAGTGATGCCGGCGCAGTCCACACCCACGAGCCGCCACGTGCCGAGCGACGAGAGCGGCTGCGCTTCCGCGACGACGTACGTGCCACCGCCCGAGAGCGCAATCGCCTGCGGCGACCCAGCGACCTTGGCGATGGTCGTCTGCAGCTGCGTCTGCCCCACGGCGCTGCCCCCGAGGGTGACGCTGACGGGGAACGACCCCGTCCCGCCCACCGTGACCTTGGTCAGCGTGAGCGTGCTCGCAGCAGACGGCAGCACGGCGTTGACGAACGTGCAGGTCACGTCGTCACCGCCGGCCAGCGTGACGGCGACCGAGCCGGCCTCGGTGGCCGAGTTGACCGTCGTCGTCTGCGCGCTCGAGCGACCGCTCGCCGACGTGCACGACACCCGGTCGAGGCGCCACCCCGTCTGCGGCAGCTCGACAACGCTCCACGGCGCACCGGCCTGCGTCGTCGCATCTCGCTGGAACGACGCCTGCCCTGGGGTCCCCGTGCGCGCATCCACCTGGAAGCGACCCCCGGCGTCGTAGGACACGTTGCCGCTGAAGCTCGCCGTCTGCTGCACCTGGGTGCCGGAAGCGCCCTCCACCTGCTTGACGATCGTGATCGTGCCGCTCTGCGGCGTCTGATCCACCAGGTAGGCGAAGCAGAACACATCCGTGTGCCCCTGTGGATAGCGGACCCACTCGACGTTGTCGCCATAGAGGTTGTCGACCGCGCAGCGCAGGGCAGCGAAGGCGAACTGATTGCCGAAGGACTGCGTCAGCACGGGATCCCCCGGCACGCCGCTCTGGACCCAGAGCTTCGAGGAGGACTGCGCGCGCTGCGCCTGGGTGGCGGTGAGCTCGACGGTCACTGCGCCGTCGATGGTCATGCCCGTGGTCCCGCCCATCACGTTCGGCAGCGGCACCGTCGGGCGCGTCGTGATGGTCTGGCTGTACGGGTTCGTCACCTTCGAGAGCGCTCCCCACGCGCCGCTGTCGGCGCGGCTCTGGTACCCGGTGCCGAGGCTGAACTGCCAGCCGCTGAGCGGATGGCATCCGGTCGCCTGACGCCCGGTCGCCTCGATGGTCGGCAGGACCTCAGATCCTGCCGTGTACGGCGTGTCAGCACCGAGATTCTGCAGGCTCTCCATCAGGTTGTTGCGCGCACGATTGGCGTAGACGTCGGCATAGCTGTCGCAGACCCGTGCCGCGAAGGTGATCTGCATCGGCGGCGCGGGCATGTCGCCCGTCGGCGTCGGCGACGGCGTCGTGATCCGCGCGCAGTCGTTGCGCCAGATCGCCTGGCCGTCGGCATCCCAGTTCTTGCCGGCATAGCGCTGGTCGTCATCGTGAGAGAACGGCGGGATGACGTCGTTCGCGTGACCGTCATGGCCCTGGCGGACGATCGCGTCGTCGTCGATGGTGATCGACACCCAGGTGCCGGCCCCGGTCGCGTGGCAGATGGTGGTGCGCGTCGAGCCGTGCTCGTTGCCACTGGCCGATGCCGCTCCCGGCAGGAGCAGGAATGCGCACAGGAGCGCGAGAGCGATGGTGATTCGTCGGGGCATGGGCTGAATCCTACCGCGTGGCTGACACGAAATTCAGCAGTGCTTTCACAAGTGTGATGCGGCTTTCGGACCACCCGTGCCGGGGAGCGAACGTATCATGCGACGCGTGAGCACACCCCCTCGAGCGCCCCGATCGCGGCCGCGCGGTCGCCAGCGCAGGCGCCGACCGTGGGGTTGGCTCCTGCTCGGACTCGCCATCGTCGTCGTCGCGCTCGGCGCGGGCGGCTGGTGGGCCTGGGGTCAGCGCAATCCCGCCGAGGTCTCTGGCAACGCAACGGAGGAGTTCATCACCGGGGAGGGCACGGCGGCGAGCACGACGACGCTCGACGTCGCGCAGAACTGGCCGACGTACGGCTTCGACAACGCCCGCACCCGCTGGAACCCCAACCTCCGGCATACGCCCCCGTTCACGACCCAGTGGACGTTCCGCTCCGGCAGCCTGCTCGAGTTTCCGCCAATCGTCGCCGACGGGATGCTGTTCGTCGGACAGCTGCGCGGTACGTTCTTCGGCGTCGATGCCACGACCGGCAAGGTCGTCTGGATCAAGGGCATCGGACACTGCTCCGCCGCGTCGCCCGCCTACGACAACGGCGTCGTCTTCGCCTCGTTCCTGGCCCCGTACCCGTGTCCCAAGGGCGATGCGAGCGGCGGCGGCTATGTCTTCGCCTGGGACGCCAAGACCGGCGAGCGGCGGTGGGTGGCGAAGATCCCGCCCGTCGAATCGTCGCCGCTCGTGCAGGACGGCACCGTCTACGTCGGCGACTGGGTCGACAAGCTGTACGCCCTCGACGAGGCCACCGGCGCCATCAAGTGGGCGACGCAGCTCGACGCGCAGATCGTGTCGTCCGCCAGCTGGATCGACGCCGAGTCGGCCGGCGGCACCCCGGCGGTCGTGATCGGCACCAACGGCGGCAGCGTCTACTCGGTCGATGCGGCGACCGGTGCGATCCGCTGGAAGGCGCAGAGCAACGACCGGCTCGGTAGCGGTCGCGAGTACTTCTACGCCACGCCCACCGTCGCCTACGGACGCGTGTTCATCGGCAACACCGATGGCTGGCTGTACGCCTACGGCGCGGAGAGCGGCAAGCTGATCTGGGCCAAGCACGCCGGCTCCTACGTCTACACCGGCGCGGTCGCAGCGGGCATGGTGATCTACATCGGCACGTACGACGGCGAGATCATCGCCTACGACGCAGCCACCGGTGACCGGCTCTGGTCGACGCCGGTGCCGGGCGCCGTGCACGGCGCGCCGGTGCTGATGAACGGCCTCCTCTACTTCTCGACGTGCTCGGGCTGCGGCCAGAACGGCGTGCGTGGGGCGAAGTCCGGACCGGACGGCATCCACGCCATCGACATCACGACGCATCAGCTCGTGTGGAGCGACCCCGACGGCAAGTACTCGCCGCTCGTGGCCGACGCCGAGCGGGTCTACCTGATCGGCAAGGGCACGATCCGCGGCGCGACGTCGAACTAGCCGCTCGTCAATCGAGCGGCTTGATCGCCGTGGTACGGAGCCCCGTGCGCTCGGCCGCGATGCGGACGCTGAAGACGACGGCGATGCACGCGGTCGATGCGACGCCGCCGCTGACGCCGTCGAGCAGCACGTACGTGACCGCACCCGCGACCGCTGCGATCGCGTATGGCGGACCAGGGCGCATGATCCGCGGGACCTCCCCGAGCAGGAGGGCGGCAGCCAGACCGCCGCCGACGGCGGCGAAGGAGCCGACGAAGACCGCCGTGATCGCCGGCAGGTGGAACGTGACCGCGTACTGCGCACCCACCGCAGCGAACAGCCCCATCGTCAGCGCATCGAGGAGGAACAGGGCATAGGCAAAGCGGGCGATCTGCCGACCGAGGGTGAGGATCACGACGACGGCGAGACCGACGATCGCGATGTACTCCCAGTGCCGCAGCACCTCCGGTGGCGTGTTGCCGATCAGCACATCGCGAATCAGACCGCCGCCGAAGCCAAGCGAAATCGCCAGGATGACGACCCCCGCGATGTCCAGCTTCTTCTCGTGCTGGCGGGCCAGGAGCGCGCCTTCGAGGCCGCCAACGGCCGTGGCCACGAGGCTCAGCCAGACCGGCGTGTCCTTGGCGAAATCGGGAAGCAGCGAGGTGACGGCGGCCACGCCCGGAGCATACGTTCGCGCCTCACGCGTCGAACGACCATACTCCGCGCATGGACCGCCCCACGCTTGACAACTGGATGCGCCCGCCGCATCCCTTCTGGTCGTTCCGCCACGTGCGCGAGCTGATCCCGACCGCCCGCATCCGCCACGGGCACCACCCGCGTGCGCTGCCGTTCGAGCCGGCCGGAAACCTGCTCGACCTGCGCTTCGAAAGCAAGCGTGGCGAGCGCGTGCTCGGCGAGTACCTCGCCAACACCCAGACGGACGCGCTCGTCGCGGTCAAGGACGGCAAGGTCGCCCTCGAGTGGATGGCCCCGGGCGTGCGCGACGACGAGCCGCACCTCATGTTCAGCGTCACGAAGTCGATCACCGCGCTGCTCTGCGGGGCGCTCGTCGGTGCCGGCAAGATCGATCCCGATGCCCCCGTCGTCCGCTACGTCCCCGACGTCGCCGGCGGTGGATTCGGCGATGCGACGGTCCGCCACCTGCTCGACATGGAGGCGTCGTACGCGTTCGTCGAGGACTACTCGCCGGGGCCCGACATCGTGCTGTACCGCAACTCGGCCGGCTGGTACCCGGCGCCGCCCGACCACATCGGCCTGCACGAGTTCCTCGCGTCGCGGCAGAAGGAAGGCGAGCACGGGCAGCGCTTCCGCTACATGTCGCCCACGACGGACATGCTCGGCTGGGTCTGCGAGGCGGCCAGCGGCCTGCCGTATGCCGTCGCCGTATCGCAGTACCTCTGGGTGCCGATGGGCGCCGAGGCCGACGGCGACATGACGCTCGACCGCTTCGGCGTGCCGCGCGCCGCCGGCGGCCTGAGCGGCACCGCCCGCGACATCGCGCGCCTCGGCATGATCGTGGCCGAGGGCGGCGCCGGGATCGTGCCCGAGGAGTTCATCGACGACCTCACGACCGGCGGCGACCCGTCGCACTGGGCGATCGGCGACTACGCCGACTGGCTGCCCGGCGGGTGCTATCGCTCCTGCTGGTACCAGCCGCGCCTCGATCCGGACTGCGTGATGGCCGTGGGCATCCACGGGCAGATGATCTACGTGGATCGGCCGCGCAACGTCGTCGTCGTCAAGCAGTCCTCGTGGGACACGCCGGACGACAACGACCTGCACTCCGACGCCGAGTACGCGTGCCGCGCCATCGCGCGGGCGCTGACGGCCGACGAGCCCGACGCGCTGCTGGCTGCACCCTAGGTCCTTTCTCGCTCGCGACGCGTTGCGGCCTCAAGATGATCAAGACGCTCGCCGACCAGGTCGATGACGCGCTCTCGGTCGACTCGGAAGTACTCATGCGCAAGGTGGTTTCGCACATCGACGAACGGACTCCACGTGTCGTCACTGCGAAACCGCAACGGGAGGTGGTGCACAGCCTCCCCGATCACGATCAGGTGATATCGGACAGCGGCGACATGCACGGAGTGCAGCTCGGCATCGCTCGCATCCACGAGGAGCTCGCGGATCTCTGCTATTGCGCCGAGGATGTCGTCGAGTCGATCGCGAAGATCCCGTGGGCTCAGAGCGCCACCGCCTCCGCCACAGCGGAAGCGGAGACCCGGTCGAGCATGTAGGGCGATGCCCAGACGTCGACACGCTCGCCGAGGCGCTCGGAAAGCGCGTCCGCAAGACGCCCAATGGCGCTGAGACCAGCCCAGTAGTCAGCGTCGACTTCCACGAGCACATCGATATCACTGGTCGCCGTGTCGGTTCCACGCACGACCGAGCCGAAAATGCGGACGTTGCGCGCGCCATGCGCACGGGCCAGCGCGAGGATCTCACGCCGGTGCGCACGGAGTTTGCGCATGCGCGCCGACGACGCGTCGTGCCCCGTCGTGACTGGAGTGGCCGAGAGTTCGAGCCGCTGGCCGGCCGCGCGCAGCAGCCGCTCGAGCGTGGCCACTGAGGGCGATGTCTCGCCCGACTCGTAGCGGACGACCGCCGGCTGCGACGTGCCGGCGCGCCGGGCGAGCTCGGTTTGGGTGAGGCCCGCCGCGGAGCGGGCCTCGCGGATCAGCGCTGCTGCCGACATATCCAAAATATACCGGTACCGGTATACCATCCGTGTGCACGCAGCCACCGAAGTACAGGGCATGGCCACGATCGCCACATCCCGTTCGGCCGCGCTCCACATCGCGAAGGTCACGCTCGCCGTCGCCGCCGTCTACAACATCCTCTTCGGCGCGTGGGCCGTGCTGCTCCCCGCGAGCGCATTCGACTTCGCGGGGCTCGAGCAGCCGAACTACCCCGAGCTGTGGCAGTGCATCGGCATGATCGTCGGCGTCTACGGCATCGGCTACGCGATCGCGGCGCGTGACCCCATCCGCCACTGGCCGATCGTCCTGGTGGGACTGCTCGGCAAGATCCTCGGGCCGATCGGCTTCCTCGGCGCGGTCCTCCAGGATCGCGTGCCGCTGCAGGCCGGGCTGATCATCGTCACCACCGACCTGATCTGGTGGCCGGGCTTCGCCATCGCGCTCTGGCTCGCCTGGCGCGCCCGCACCGCCGACTGACCGGGTGCGCCCGACCCGCGCGCGGCGGGCCGGACGCACCGCTGCGACTCAGTCCTTCAGCAGATGCGGGTCGAGCGGCGTCTCGAGATCCGAGACGGGACCCGTAAACCACTTGCGGGCGCTCAGCACCCACCAGATCATCGC
>JBPCSK010000491.1:0-1239 GCA_051007275.1 Gaiellales bacterium
CATGGCCGGTGCCGTCCTGGTGCTCAACGCGACGTACGAGCCGCTCAACGTGACGAGCGTGTGGCGCGCGTGCAGCCTGATCCTGTCGCGCAAGGCCGAGGTGCTGGAGGCCGATCCGGACCGCGAGATCCGGTCACCATCGACGACGCTCCCGCATCCGATCGTGATCCGCCTGGTCTCGTTCGTGCGCGTGCCGCACTTCACCTCGCGGCGCATCACCCGCCGCGCGCTCTTCGCGCGGGACGAGCACGCGTGCCAGTACTGCGGCAGCCGAGCGCGCCTCACGCTCGATCATGTCGTCCCGCGCTCGCGGGGTGGCGGCTCGGGCTGGGACAATGTCGTGACGGCATGCGCGCCGTGCAATCTCCGCAAGAGCGACAGCCTGCCGCACGAGGCCGGCATGCCGCTGCGCAGGCCGCCGCGCGCCCCGCACCCCGACCTGTATCTCACGCTCGGTACGCGATCGATCCCGACCGTCTGGCGCCCCTACCTCCCCGCACGGGCACTCGCGTTCGCCGAGGACACGACCGAGCTGCCCTTCGCGGCCTGAGCGCAGGGACGACCTGCGCACAGGTGCTACCGTCGCGACCGGTCGACATGAGCGAACCCGAGACCCCATCCACGTCCCGCGCGGCCCGGCACCTCGGGCTGCTCTCGGAGACCGTCGAGGCCGTTACGAGCTCGCTCGACCTCGCCGAGGTGACCGGTGCGGTGGCCGTCGCGGTCGCGCGCGCATTCGGCACCGACGCCTGCTTCGTCTACGCCTACGACGAGGCGACCAATGACCTCGTGCTGCAGGCCGTGCACGGGACGCACGTCGAGGCGACGGCTGGGCCGCCCCGCATGCAGGTCGGCGAGGGGCTCACCGGCTGGGCGGCGGAGACGCGCGAGCCTGTCTCCATTGCCGCCGACGCGCACCTCGATGCGCGCTTCAAGGAGTTCCCGAACCTGCCCGAGCGCCGCTTCCAATCGTTGCTCGCCGTGCCGATCCTCGACCGCCGTGAGCGTCTCGCGGGCGCGATGAACGTGCGCACCGTCGAGCCGCGCGTGTACCACCCCGACGAGATCGAGCTGCTCGAGACGATCGCCCGCCAGGTCGCGCAGGCGATCGAGAACGCGCGCCTCTACGAGCGCTCGCAGCGGCGCGTCGCGGAGCTCGAGGCGCTCGGCAGCATCTCGCAGGCCGTCGCCGAGTCGCTCTACCTCGAGGAGGCGCTCGCCCACATCGCCGAGGCCGCG
>JBPCSK010000492.1:0-9206 GCA_051007275.1 Gaiellales bacterium
CTCCTGCGCCTCGATGGCATGGGCGTGGTGCGAGCCGACCCAGCAGAGCAGCATCATGCGGCGCAGCATCACGAAGGTGTCGAGCTCGGCCTCGTCCTCGGCGCTGAGCGTGCCGGCGGAGCGGTAGCCCTCCAGCCAGGAGGCGCGCCATTCGGGCACCATCGGGTGCTCCTCGATGAACGAGATCGTGGTCGCGAAGTCGTACATGAACCAGCCGGAGCCGCAGTCGTCGAAGTCGATGGCCCGGACGTCGTCGCCGAGCACCAGCACGTTGGCAGGGCGCATGTCGGCGTGGATCAGGCCGTAGCGTTCCGGGCCCTTCCCGTACGCCTGCAGGCGGCGATCGATCACGTCGACGGTGCGCTGGAAGAGCGCGCGATTCGCGTCGTCGAGGCCCACGGCGTCCTGCCACGGACCCCAGTGACCCTGCGGGCCGAGCGCGGTGTCGAAGTCCCAGCTGAAGCGCGTGAAGGCGGCGGGGCGCTGCCAGCGGCGCGCGTGCTCGTGCATGCCCGCGCTGATCGCGCCGAGCGTGCGGTAGACCGGGAGCAGATCCGCGTCAGGGTCGGGCGGTGCGCCCTCCTCCCATGCGAACAGGACCACGCTGCGCTCCGGCAGCACGTCCGTTGCCAGCTGGAGCACGCGCTCGCCGCTCCTGGCGGGCAGGGCCGTGACGGTGCCGACGACGTCATCCTTCTGCAGCGCGTCGATCCACATCAGCTCGGACGCGATCTCCGCGGGCGTGTGGTAGCCGATGCGGTGCACCCGCAGGGCGTAGGCGGTGCCGGAGTCGGGATCCTCGACGCGGTACGTCCAGTTCTCCGAGAGGTTGATCAGCCGCAGCGTGCAGTTCGGCGACACGGCGTAGTGCGCGAGCGCAGCGTGCGCGAGACGATCGACCTCTGCCTGATCCACGACCTCTGCCACGGGCTCCACCTCTCCTCAGGGGCACGAGTATATGGGCATCCGGTCTGTTCGACCAGACCGATTACCCGCTGCGGTCCGCTGCCTACCCGTGCTCGCGGCCGACGACCGCCTCGAGCACGCGCGTGATCTCGTCGCGCGCCTTGAGGACGCTCGCGGTCTTGCCGCTCATGTAGATGCGGCCCGTCGCTCCGATCATGGCGATGTCGACGACCGTGACGTCCGGCGCAACGCGCTCGGCCTCGTTGGCCGCCATCGCGGCGAACAGCGCCGGTGCCATCTCGTAGACGAGCAGCGACTCGCCCGGCAGGACCATCGAGGCCTGGCGGTTGCGGTTGACGATCACGGCGTGCTGATCCGTGATGTCCTCGATCACATCCGAGTAGAGGATGCGCGGCTTCAGCTGATGCGACGGCTCGGCGTTGATGCCGGCGAGGATCGCCGCACCCGCGCGCTCGACCGTCTCGGCGTCCTTGGCATGCAGCTCGAGGACGCCGAACTGGCGCTCCACGAAGAGGATGCCGGGCTCGACCTCGGGCACCGCCTTGAGCGCCAGATCGATGACGCGCTCGATGGCCAGACCGGGAGCGACCTCGACGATCAGGGCGTGCTCGCCCTCCATCGGCGGGTAGCCACGAGCGCGCGTCGGCGTCCCCATGTAGGCCGCGAACTGCCGACGCAGCTCGGGGATGGGGAGGTAGACGCGCAGTTCGATATCCGGTCCGGCCATCGGGTGCTCCTTACTTGCCGGCCGTGAAGTGCTTGCCGAGCTCGGCGTGCGGGCGCGGGATGACGTGCGCGGAGACGAGCTCGCCGACCGTCGACGCGGTCTCCGAGCCGGCCTCCGTGGCGGCCTTGACGGCGCCGACGTCGCCCTGGATGACGACGGTGACGAGACCGTCACCGACCTCCTCCCGACCGACGATGGTCACGTTGGCGGCCTTGACCATGGCGTCCGCGGCGGCGAGTGCGGCGACGTACCCCTTGGTCTCGATCATTCCGAGTGCTTCAGACATGTGATCCCTCCTTGGATCTCGAACTGGACGTGCTGGATGAATGTGGGTCTAGGACTGGTCGATCAGGCCGATGATCAGCGCATCGATCGGCGGGTGGGCCGGCGCGAAGCGCGACGCGGCGACGGAGCCGGTGGCGACGAGGACCCGCTCGCCGACCCCCGAGCCGAGGATGTCGAACGCGACGAGCGACCCGCCGCCCTCGAGCTCCACCTCGAGGAATGCGCCGTGCGGCATATCGTCGACGCGCTTCGTCGACCACACGGAACTCTTGACGGTGCCTTTCAGCATGCTGCCTCCCTCTGGATCTGGACGCCCAGGGCACGAGCGCGGTCGCGTCCCATCGGCGTGAGCACGGCCTTCGGGCCGAGGATGAGAACGCCGCCGCTCTCTGCGGCGCGCTCGATGATGCGCTCGGTGACGGCGCCGCGATCGATGCGCTCCGTGCCGCCCGACGTGGCAGCGGACGGGGCGGCGGCGCCGTGCGTCGACATGGTGAAGCGGATGCGACCCGCTGCGATGGCGGCCCGCTCGGCGGGGTGCTCGAGACGGCGTGCCAGCGAGCGCACGAAGGCGTCGAGGTCGCGGTCGTCCTTGAGGCGCACCTGCTCGACGGCACCGCCTGCGGGCGTCGCGGGAGCGGACGCGGGAGCGACGTTGCTGGCAGGATCTGGCGCCTGCTGCGACGGATGCCACGTGCTCGGGCGCAGCGTCTGCGCGACGGGCGGTGCGGGCACCTGCGCGACGGGCGTCGCCTGGTGCTCGCGCAGCATGTCGGGCAGGAGCTCGGCGAGCGCGGTGCGCAGCGCCGTGTGCATCTCGCCGCCGTTGACGGGGGCCTCGCTCACGCGATCGCCTCCAGCGCCGCGATCGCGGCCTCGCCGGCTGCGCGGACGTTGGCCTCCTCGCCGGACAGGTAGACGCGGCCGGTGGCACCGATCATGCGGTAGTCGATCACCTTGATGTCGGCGGCCTTCTCGGCCTCGTTGGTCGCGAGGATCGCGTACGACGCGGGCTGGCACTCGAGCACGAAGAGCGACTCGCCCGGCAGCAGCATCGAGCCGATCTTGTTGCGGTTGATCAGGAAGGCGTGCTGGCCGTCAACGCGCGAGATGACCTTCTTGGCGAGGATCTTGGGCTTGATCGAGTCTCGCCCCGACAGGTCGAGCGCGTCGAGCACGGCGCTGGTCGCGGACTTGACCGCGGCGGGCGACAGCGAGTGCATCTCGAGGTAGCCGAAGGTGCGCTCGACGAAGAGGATGCCGGCCTCGACGCGGTCATGCTTGAGGGCGACGTCGGTGAGCGCCTCGATGTCGAGGCCGGGAGCGACCTCGATGATCTGCGCGGCCATGCCGGCGCGCGGCAGGCGGCCCTTGATCCACGAGCCCAGGTAGCACATGGTCTGCGGCTGCAGCTGATCGAGGTAGATGCAGGAGCGGAGCTCGACGGCGGTTGCGGTACTCACTGACGGGTCAGCTCCTTGAGCTCCTCGAGGATCACCTTGCGGATCTCCTCGCGCAGCAGGTCGGTTTCGGGTGCGGGTGCGGCGTGCTCGATGGGGGCGGCCAGCGGGGTCGCGGCGGCCTCGAGGACCCACGGCTCGAGGCCGGTGAAGTCGTCGAACGGCACGGAGGCGTCGGCGTTGTACGCCACGCGCATCAGGTTGATCAGGTGGCGTGGCTCGAGGTTCTCGCCGACCGACGAGCGGCCGTAGAACCCCGTGCCGATCGTCATCGTGGGCGAGAGGTTCGTCAGCGCGCCGGCCGAGCCGAGGCTGTTGCCGACGTTGACCGAGACGCGCAGCACCTTGACCGCGGCGCCGTAGGCCATGATCGTCCGCGCGTCGCGCGAGTGGATCGAGGCCGAGTGGCCGGCGCCCGTGATGCGCAGCATCGCCTGGGCGGCCGAGATGCCGGCGCGCGTGTTGGGCACGCGGACCAGGCCGAGCAGCGGGAACAGCTTCTCGTGCGCGAGCGGCTCCTCGGGGACGACCAGCGAGAACGGCGCGATCAGCACGCGCGTCGTGGCCGGCACCTTCAGCTCTGCGGCGGCCGCCAGCTCGAGCGCGCTCTTGCCGATCAGATCGAGGCGCATGCGGCCGTCGGGGAACAGGCGCTCGCGCGCCTGCTCCGTCTCGGCCGCGTCGAGGATGTGGCCGCCCTGCTTCTTCAGCTCGCGATCGAGCTGGTCGGCCACCTCCTCCTCGACGATCACGACGGACTCGTTGGTGCAGAGGATCGAGTTGTCGAACGACTTGGAGTCGACGATGTGGCGGGCGGCCGCGGCGATGTCGGCCGAGGCATCGACGAACGAGGGCACGTTGCCCGGGCCGACGCCGAGCGCCGGATTGCCGGAGCGGTACGCGGCGCGCACGACGGCACCGCCGCCGGTGGCGACGACGACATCGGTCGTCGGGTCCGTCATCAGCGCCTCGATCAGCGGGATCGACGGCTCCTCGACGATCTGGATGCAGCCGTCGGGAGCGCCGGCGCGGACCGCGGCGTCGGACAGCATCCGCACCGCGTCGGCGCACACGCGCTTGGCGCCCGGGTGCGGGCTGACGACGATCGCGTTGCGCGTCATCAGGGCGAGCATGACCTTGAAGTAGACCGTCGCCACGGGATTCGTGACGGGGGTCAGCGCGAAGATCACGCCGGCGGGGCGGGGCAGCTCGAGGATCTTCGCGTCGTGATCGATGCGCGGGCTGACGAAGTCGTGGTCGCGGTAGTGGTCCCAGAGGCCGCGCGACAGCATGGTGTTCTTGAGGATCTTGTGCTCGACGACGCCCATGCCCGTCTCGGCGACGGCCTCCTCGGCGTAGCGCACGGCGTGCGCCTCGGCGGCCTCCGCGACGGCGTCGAGGATGCGCACCACGCGGGCGCGGTCGTAGCGTGCGAACAGCTCGGCGGCCCAGTGGGCGCGCTGGAGCATCATCGCGGCGCGGGCGGCCCCGGGAGGATCGCGGCGCTCGAGCTCGATCATGCCGTCACCGCCTGGCGGGACGTCGCCTTCCACTCGGCGTAGGCCTTGCCGATCGCGATCTCGGTGCGGTCGAGGATCTCATCGACCAGCTCGGGGCTCAAGAGGACGCCCGGCTTGTACTGCAGGATGCGCGGGTCGAGCGTCGAGAAGATCGCCCAGATGCCGTGCGCGTAGAGGTGCTTCATGACGATCTTCGCACCGACCGGATCGTTGAACTCGAGGCCGATGACGACGCCGTCCTGGCGGATGCCGACGAACCAGTCGGGGTAGATCTCCTGAATCTGGCGCAGGCCCTGCTGGAAGCGCTCGGCCATGTAGTGCACCATCGAGCGCACCTCGGGGCGGCCGCAGATCTCGAGGACCTTCATCCCCACGATGCAGCCGAGCTCGGAGCCGCCGGCCGTCGTGATGTGCCCGAAGCCGTCCTCCTTGAGCCAGGCCGAGCACTCCTCGGAGACGACGACGCACGAGAGGGGGTACATCCCGCCGGAGATGCCCTTGCCGATGACCATGATGTCCGGCTCGACGCCCGACTTCGAGATGCACCACATCTCGCCCGTGCGCATCAGGCCCGTCTGCACCTCGTCGGCGATGTAGAGGGTGTCGTACTCCTCGCAGAGGCGCTTGACGCCCTGCAGGTAGCCGGGCTCGGGGAGCGGGAAGCCGTAGGTGGCGGGGATCGACTCGATCAGCACGCCGGCGACGTCGCGTCCCTTGAGCGCATCCTCCATCGCGTTGAGATCGTTGAACGGGACGTTGATGAACTCCTCGGGATGATCCGCCAGGAACAGCTTCGAGAAGCGATCGTCGCCCGTGCCGACGGCGAGGCCGGTGTGGCCGTGGTACGCCTTGATCAGCGAGACGATCTTGCGGCGCTGCTTGGTGTGGCGCGCGGTCTTGATCGCGATGTCGATCGCCTCGCCGCCCGCCGCGCCGTAGATCACGCGGCGCATGTTCGGCGCGCAGGTCTTGACCAGCGCCTCGGCCAGCGCGGTGCGCGCCAGGGCCGGGAAGTGATGGTTGCCCATGTCGAAGTGCCGCATCGCCTGCTCGAGCGTGGCGATCAGCTCGGGGTTGCGATGGCCGAGGTTGTAGGTGCCGCCGTTGAGGTGCACGTCGATCAGCCGACGGCCGCCCATGTCCCAGAGGAAGTAGCCCTCGCGGCGATCGATCACGAGGTCGATGCCGGCGTCCTGCCAGAAGTCGGTCTTGTCGGGATTCCAGAACGCACGGGAGCGCTCCAGCATGTCCGCCTTCGAGTCGTACGAGAAGAATCCGTAGTCGTACATCGACGCCTTCCGAGGGTGCGGACCGGAAGGTACCGAATATCAGACCAAATTGCAAATCGGTCTGGTTATGGTTCGGAAACGGTGCGGTCTAGGTTCGCGCCGCCGCCCAGCGCCCCCCGCGCTTCCCCGACTCGAGCGCGCCATCGACGAACCCCGCCCAGCCATCGGCGATGTCGGCGCTCGCCAGAATCACGCGGCCCTCGGGCTCCTGCATCGCGGCGTGATGGTTCGCGTACCACCCCGGGCGATGGATCGCCCACGTGCCCTGCGAGAACTCGTCGGCCTTCCAGTCGTGGAACGACACCTCGAGCACCGTCGCCTCGGGGAACACCCGGCCGATCTCGTGCTGCGCCCAAGCGAGATCGTCGCCACGCACGTCGGAGCCGTCGCGCCCGAAGGCAACCAGCGTCTGCTCGCCGCCGTCGTGCTCGAAGAGCGTGCAGAACCAGCCGAAGGGGTGGTCGTCGGCGAGCGCGAGCACGGTCTCATCGAGCCCGCGCACCCGGAACATCGCCTTGCTGCCCATGCCGGCGTGGCCCTGCGCGATGCCCGCCTGCTTCGCCTCGCTCAGACCCGGCGCGAACGTCACATCGCCGAGGACGTTGAGGGGGATCGTCACCACGACTGCCCCGGCCGAGTAGGCCTCGCCCGACCGGGTCGTCACGACCACGCGCTCGCCGTCCTGCTCGATCGCCGCGACCGGCGCGTCCAGCACGACCTCGCACGCCGCGGCATCGAGGATCGGCTGCAGGAAGGCGATCGAGCCCTCGGCGATCGCGATGTCGCCGCCGGATGCCTGCTGCGTGCTCGCGAGGCTGTGGCCGCAGAGCGCGTGCCAGCGCACGACCGATAGCGCGCCGGCGTCGTCGGCGTACCCGCTCGCGAGCCCCTCGCACTCCGCCATCAGCACGCCGCGCTCATCGGCGGTGAGGTCGAGCTCGGCGATGCGCTCCGCGATCGTCATGGCGTCGAGCCGGGCGATGTCGTTGAGGGGCGAGAGCGGGTCGTGGGGGAGCGGCATGATGCGCCAGGAGTCCGCCGTGTACTTCGCCCACGCGCTCTCGATGATCGCGTCGTGCTCGTCGACGTTCGCCGCCTGCACGACGCCGTCGACGAGGCGGGAGGCGCGCTGCGGATGCGGCAGCATCATCGGCGTGCATCCGGCGGCGAGGATCTCGGTCCACGCGTGCGGCTGGAACCAGTGGAAGAAGTTGCCGCCGCGCTCGTACGGCCGCCCATCCCACTCGGCGGTCCAGGTGCGCCCGCCGATGCGGTCGCGCGCTTCGAGGATCAGCGGCGTCTTGCCCGCGCGGCGCACCTCGCGCGCCGCGGCACAGCCGGCGAAGCCGGCGCCGATCACGATGACGTCATGCATGGTGCGCCTCTCCCCAACGATCCTGACTGCGCGATCAGGGTACGCGCTGGAACGCTCAGAGTCCAGCGCGGTCGGCGCGCGCCTCGATCTTCTCCGCGGCCTCGAGCAGGAACGCGCTGATGCCGCGCGACTGGGTCGCGACCGTCTTCGGCCCGGCCCAGGTGGCGCTGACGGTATGGCTGATCTCCGTCGAGCCGAGCAGCACGACCACGTCACAGCCGTCGATCTCCCGCTGCACGTCGCGGCCGGGGCGCGCCGTCATGCCGTCGACGATTCGCACGTCGAGGTCGCCGCCGAGCAGCAGGGGCAGCTCGCGATGGATGTCGGGACTGCCCCCGACGAAGATGATGCGGTGGAAGCGCGCACGGCGGCACGCGCGGATCAGGATCAGGGCCCCGCGGCGAGTGGCGCTGCCCTCGCACACCACGCACCGGTCACCGGCGCCGGCGGTGACCGCATCGGGGTGGTCGCCGCCGAGGCCAGCATCGCGGCACGGCGCGCAGAGCAGCGTGACGCGCGCCTTCAGCACGGCGATGGCATCGGGGCGCTTCCACTCGACGATGCGCTCCTTGCCCTCGCGCGTGATGCCCGCGGCCAGCAGCGCTGCATGACCCGCGGCCTGTGCTGCGTCGGAGTGGTACCCGCACTCGCGAAGGAGCTTGCCGATCGGCAGATCCTTGGCCATGGGGCCGACCCGCCCTAGCCCTGATGCGCGATGGCGAGCGCCTGCGTGAGGTCCGCGATCAGGTCGTCGCAGTGCTCGATGCCGACGGAGACGCGGATCAGCGCCGGTGCCGTGCCCATGGCGCGCTCGGACTCCCGGTTGCCACGCACTTCCATCAGCGACTCGACGCCGCCGAGGCTGGTCGCGTTGGCGAACACCTGCGTGGCGTCGCACAGGCGCGCCGCGGCCTCGGGGCCGGCGGCGAGCTCGAACGAGAGCATGGTGCCGAAGCCCCGCATCTGCCGTGCTGCGAGCGCATGCCCCTTGTGCCAGCTGAGCCCCGGGTAGAGCACGTAGGTCACGTGGTTGGAGTCGGCGAGGAACTCGGCGATCGCCTGGGCGCTCTGCTGCGCGCGCTCGAGGCGCACCGACAGCGTTCGCAGCCCGCGCAGCGCGAGGTACGCCTCGAGCGCACCCGGCGTGGCGCCGTACGTGTACCGGTGATCGCGCAGTCGGTCGGCGAGCTCGTCGCTGCCGATCACGACGCCCATCAGCAGGTCCGCGTGGCCGCCGATCAGCTTCGTCGCGCTGTGCACGACCAGATCCGCGCCGAGCGCGAGCGGCTGCTGGAGCAGCGGCGTGGTGAAGGTGCCGTCGACGGCGAGCAGCGTCGCGTCATCGAGGCCCTCGGCGATCGCGGCGATGTCACTGATCTGCATCAGCGGGTTGCTCGGCGTCTCGACCCAGACGAGGTCGGCGCCCTGCGCGGCGGTCAGCACCGCATCGACATCGGTCTGGTCGACGAAGTGCACGTTGGCGCGGCCGTCGCGGGCGCGCTCGTTGAGCTGGCTCCAGAGTCCCATGTAGAGCGAGACGGGCGCGACGATCGTGCCGCCGATCGGGACCAGGTCCAGCACCGCGGACGCGGCGGCGATGCCGCTCGCGAAGGAGACGGCGCT
>JBPCSK010000493.1:0-4556 GCA_051007275.1 Gaiellales bacterium
CCCTTGACCCGCATGTCGGGTCCGACCACGGTCGTCGGATCATCCACGGCGCCGATCTTGCAGCCGCCGAGCGGGTGGTACACCGTGTGGTGCGCCGCACGCCCGTAGGCGGACAGATCCTTGCGGGTGGTGATCTTCGGTCCCGGCGCCACCTCGCGCTTGATCCAATCCTTGAAGGGACCGGTGGCGGCGACCTCGCGGGCGATCTCGAGGCCGTCGATGATCGTCTGCTCGTCGTAGCCGTCGGGATCGGTGAAGTAGCCGAAGTCGATCGCCGGCTTGATGTCCGGGTTCTTCGACAGGAGCCAGAGGCGGCCGCGCGACTTGGTGCGCGGGATGTTCGGCGTCATGCAGATCACGTTCTCCGGCACCGGGTAGCCGAGCCGCTCCGTGTTGAGCGTGAACGGCAGCTGGTACGTGTGGTACATCAGGTCCGGCCGGTTGTCCTGCTTGAGGCGGTTGACGAAGAGCGCGCAGTCCGCGCCCATCGCGGTCTGCGGTCCGAGCGGCTTCTTGAGCTCCCAGATGATGATCGACTCGGGATGGTCGAGAATCTCGCCGCCGACGCTCGGGAGGTCGTGCTGCACCTCGATGTCGAGCTCGCGCAGCTCGTCGGCGGGGCCGATGCCCGAGAGCAGCAGCAGGCGGGGCGAGTCGATCGCGCCGGCGCAGAGAATGATCTCCTTGCTGGCGGAGTACGTGATGCGCTCGCCGGTCAGCTCGTTCACGCAGTCCACGCTCGTGGCGCGGTCGCCGGTGAGGTTCACACGCAGGGCGCGGGTGTTGAGGATCACGTGCAGGTTCTCGCGCGTGTCCATGATCGGATGCAGGTACGCCACGCTGGCGGAGGAGCGGACGCCCGTGTCGGGGTCGTACGCCACGTCGAGGAAGCCGGCGCCGTCGCTGAACGGCTCGGCGTTCCAGTCGGGCGATTTCTTGACGCCCGTTGCGGCCACCGCGGACTCGATCCAATCGGGGAGGATCGGATCGCGGTCCTGCTCGGGCACGATCTGATGCTTGTTGGGGAGCTTGGCGTAGTACTGCTCCATGTTGGCGCCCTCCCAGCCGGCGGCGCCCTGGTTGGCCCAATCGTCCCAGTCGCCCGGCAGGGGCTTGAACCAGATCATCGTGTTGTGGGAGGAGCAGCCGCCGAGCACCTTCGCGCGGCTGTGCACGATGTGGGAGTTGCCGTTGGGCTGGATCTGCGTCGTGTACTTGTAGTCGAGATCGCTCTCGAGGAGCTCGAGCCAGCGCTTGAGCTTGAGGACCTCGTCGAACTGCCGGTCGTCGGGACCGGCCTCGATCAGACCCACCTTGATGTCGGGGTTCTCCGTCAGCCGCGCTGCGATCACCGAACCGGCCGTGCCGCCGCCGACGATGACGTAATCGAGATCCGTGCTCATGTCCCCTCCCCGGGTCCGTGCGATGTCCGAACAGTACCGGTGCCGGCCGGGTTTGTCAGGAACGGCGGATCGGCGAGGGCTCGACGCGCAGGAGGCGCGCCAGCCACGTCGGCAGGTACCAGTTGATGTCGCCGGCGATCCGCATGTACGCGGGTACGAGGATCATGCGGATCAGGGTGGCGTCGATCAGGATGCCCGCCGCGAGGCCGAGGCCGAACTGCTGGAAGGCGGCCAGCGAGCCGAGCAGGAACCCGGCGAATGCGGCGACCAGGATGATCGCCGCGGCCGAGACGATGCGCCCGGTGCGCTGCAGGCCCTGCGCGACGGCCTCCTCGTTCGACAGACCGCCGTCGTACAGCTCGCGCATGCGCGTCACGAGGAACACCTCGTAGTCCATCGAGAGCCCGAACAGCATGGCGAACAGGAAGATCGGGATCCACGCCTCGATCTGCCCGGTCTGCGGGAGCCCGGCCCACTCGCCCCACCCGAACTGGAAGACCATCACCAGCAGGCCGTACGCGGCGGAGACGCTCAGCACGTTGAGGATGACGGCCTTGAGCGGCAGCAGCACGGAGCGGAACGCGCGCATCAGGAGGATGAAGGAGATGCCGAGCACGAACGCGATGAGGTACGGGAAGGAGCCGTAGATCTGGTCGATGAAGTCGACGCCGGCCGCGGGCCCGCCGCCCACGAGCACGGTGGTGCCGGCGGGGAAGCGCGCCTTGGCGACCTCGCTGTCCCGAATCCGACGGGCGAGGTCCTGTGCCTGCTCCGAGCCGTACGCGTCGCGGGAGGCGGCGAGCACGAGCGCGTACTGGCCCGTGGCGTTGACGAGTCCGGCGGTGATCGCCTGCTTCCGTGCCGCGGGCGTGTCGCCCTTGGCGAGCAGGTCGGAGACGGCAGCCACCGCGCTCTGCTGCGTGCTCATGGCGGGGTCGGCGCGCAGCTCCGCGGCGAGGCGCCCGATCGCGGCGACCTCGGCCGGCTGCCAGATGCCGTCGGGTCGGCCGGCGTCCACGACGATCTGGGTCGGCGCCAGCGTGCCCTCGCCCACGCTGCGCTCGAGCCGCAGCATCCCCTGCACGGCCTCGCTCTGCGGCGGCAGGCCCTTGTTGGAACCGGGGGTCATCGAGATCCAGAACGTCGGCACGGCCAGCGCGATCAGGAGCGCGGAGCCGAGTACGAGGAACGGCCACGGACGGCGCATGATCGCGGTTGACAGTCGCACCCAGAAGCCGCTGGAGCTGTCCATGCGGGATTCGAGGACGCGGACGGGCACGACGCGCAGGCGTCCGAGCCAGGCGCCGCCGATCGACAGCAGCGCCGGTAGCAGCGTGATCGCGGCGAGGATTGAGATGAGCGGGATGACCATGCCCCCCACGCCCATCGACCGGATGAACGGCAGCGGGAGCAGGATCAGCCCGGCGAGTCCCACGGCCACGGTCAGGCCCGAGAACACGACGGCGTGTCCCGCGTACTCCATCGTCGGGTCGAGCGCCTCGCGGACCTCGGCGCGGGTCAGCTTCACGCCGCGGGCATCGCCCGGGCCGCCGAGCTTCCGGCGCTGGATCGCGAGCATCTCCTCGCGGAAGCGATAGACGACGAGCAGGGAGTAGTCGATCGCGATGCCGATGCCGATCAGTGTCACGAGGTTCGTCACGTAGATCGCCATGTTGATCTCGTGGGCCGCGATCCACACGATGCCGAGCGTCGTGGGCACGGTGGCGAGGGCGAAGGCGAGCGGCACGAACGTCGAGATGATGGTGCCGAAGATGAAGAGCAGGACGATGATCGCGATCGGGATGGCGATCAGCTCGCCCCGCAGGAGGTCCTCGTTGACGATCGGCTGCAGATCGCGGTTGATCGCCGTCTGGCCCGAGAGGTAGGTATCGGCGCCGGGCAGCTGGCCGATCGCGCTGCGCATGGCCGGCACGCGCACCTGCGCCTTGCCGGGCTCGAGGGTGGTGCCGATCGAGGCGTACGCGAGATCGCCGTTGGTCTGCACCAGGCCGACGGTCGCCGAGCCGAGCGCATCGGCCGCGCGCTGGGCGGCCGCCGTCGTCTGCTTGACCAGCGCGGGCGTCGCGGGCGTGCCAGCCTGGTTCTGCGCCACCAGCACGAACGTGGAGTCCCCTCGCTGGCCGAAGTCCTGCTGCAGCACGTTGAGCACCGCCGTCGATTCCGTGTCGGGGATGTCGAAGCGGTTCGACAGCAGGTCGTTGAGCCCTGAACTGGCGTACGCGCTGAGCGCGATCACGACGACCCACGCCGCGACGACGGGCCAGCGGAAGCGGTCGGCGAAGGCGGCGAGGCGAATCATGGGAGAGGCGAGGGAACGAGCCCCGGCAGTGTTTCGCACTGGGCGGACGGTCAGCCGCAGTCGCGCAGCACGAGCTGCGCCGCGATCTTGCCCGACAGCAGCACGAGCGGCACGCCGCCGCCCGGGTGCGCGCTGCCCGTCGCGAGGTAGAGACGGCGTGCTGCCGGGGACTCGTTGCGTGGGCGGAGGAACGCCGCACGTGGTCCCATCGACGCCGTGCCGTAGATCGCCCCGCCGGGTGCGCCGGTGAGCCGCTCGAGGTCGGCGGGGGTGCGTCGGATGATCGCCTTGGCCCGACCGCGGACGTCGAGGCCGAGGGCGTCGAGACGATCGAGCTCGTGCTCCTGGTACCGCGCTCCCGCTTGGTCCCAGTCGACGGGACCGTGGCGCGGGGCATTGACGAGGACGAACCACGACTCATCGCCAGCGGGTGCGCAGCTCGGGTCGGTGGCCGCGGGGTTGCACAGGTAGATGGCCGGGTCGTGCGGCGGCTGGGGATCGTCGAAGACGTCGGCGAACTCGGCCCGGTAGTCGCGGGGGAACCAGATGTTGTGGTGTGCGAGCTCCGGCGTGCGTCCGCGCATCGCGAGCATGAGGACGAAGCCGGAGACACTCTGCGGGGCAGCGGCGACCACGTTCGCCTGCTTGGGCGCGTCGAGCAGCTCCCCGTAGAGGTGCGCGGCATCGACGTTCGCGATCACGGCATCGGCCGCAATGCGCTCGCCGTCGGCCAGCTCGACGCCCACGGCCGCACCGTTGTCGAGCAGCACGCGCGTCACGCGGGCCTGCGTTCGCACCACACCACCGCGGTCGCTGATCACGTCGCGCAGCAC
>JBPCSK010000494.1:0-2010 GCA_051007275.1 Gaiellales bacterium
AGCCGCGACGCGATCGAGTCGAGCGGCAGGAAGCCGTTGGCGGCCGCCATCTCCTCGGGCGCATGGAGGCGACGGGCGGCGCTGCGACACGAGCGGCAGGCCAGCAGGTGGGCGCGGATCTTGGCGTTGATCTTGGCATCGGCAAGCGCCTGGCGGACGATGCCGCACGCGCTCTCCTCCTCCACCTCGCCGAGGCCGACGAGCGCCTTGCGCGCGCGATAGACAAGCGCGTCGACGCCTTGCGGCGTAACGTCGAGGACGTCGGCCGTCTCGATCGCCGACATGCCGAGCCACTCGCGCAGCACGATCGCCTCGCGCTGCTGCTCGGGCAGCGTCGCGAGCAGGGCGACCGCGATGTCGAACTCGTCGTTCGACTCCATCTGATCGGCGACCGAGGTGCGCGGGTCGGCATGCCACTCGCCGAGCTCCTCATGGACGCCGCGGCGCTTCGTCATCGCGATGCGGGTGAGGCACTCGTTGCGCAGGATGCGGAACAGCCAGGCGCGCGGCTCGCGCACGCGCTCGCCCTCGGCGAGCACACGATGTGCCGACAGGAACGTGGCCTGCACCGCGTCCTCGGCGTCCTCGAGGCGCCCGAGGCGATGCCAGGCGAAGCGCAGCAGCTCACCGGCGTGCTGCCGATACAGGGCGGCCGTCAGCGCGCCCTCAGTTCGAGAGCGGGCCCCACTCCTCAGGGGGATGGCGACGGCCATGACGCAAGTGTAGACGCGTGGGATCGATAAATCTGACGCGCCCTGAGAAACGTTCACATTTCAGCGCGCCATCACAGTGACACCACTCGCGTTCTACACTCGCAGCAACGCCCTGGAGGAGGACGATGATGGAGAGCTGGCGCAGCAAGAAGACGCTGATTCTGAGCCGCACGGACATGATGGGACTGGTGACGCCCGCCGAGTACGTGGCCGGCGTCGAGCAGGCCTACCGCATGCACGGCGAGGGCCGCTTCTACATGGATCCCAAGGGCCACATCGTGCTCGACAAGTACCCCGGCGAGTGGGAGGCGATGCCCTCCTACATCGAGGAGCCCGAGGCTGCGGCGTGCAAGTGGGTCTCGATCCGCGAGAACAACCGCGACAAGTACGACCTGCCCACCGTCTTCTCGATCCTCATCTACACCGATCCCGAGACGGGCTTCCCCCTCGCGATCTGCGACGGCTCGTACCACACGGTCCAGCGCACCGGCGCCTCGGCCGCCGTGTCGTCGAAGTGGCTGGCCCGTCCCGAGTCGAAGATCCTCGCCATCGTCGGCGCCGGCAACATGGCCGAGGGCGCGCTCGAGACC
Source organism: Gaiellales bacterium (assembly GCA_051007275.1). Classification (GTDB taxonomy): domain Bacteria; phylum Actinomycetota; class Thermoleophilia; order Gaiellales; family F1-60-MAGs149; genus F1-60-MAGs149. Next base: position 1,304 of record JBPCSK010000494.1, read on the forward strand.
TGCGACACCGTCTTCGCGTGGGATGAGGTGCGCGTCTGGAGCCGCCGCGAGTCGACGCTCGACCACTTCCGCTCGGTGATGGAGCCGAAGCTCGAGGGTCGCTACCCAATCAAGACCTCCACCGACCTCGAGAGCACCGTGCGTGGCGCGGACGTCGTCGTGACGATCACGCCGGCCCGCGAGCCGCTGATCAAGAAGGCCTGGATCTCCCCGGGCACGCACATTGCCGCCGTCGGAGCGGACAAGGGCGGCGACCAGGAGCTCGAGTCCGACGTCCTCGTCGGGGCGAGGATCTTCGTCGACGACATCCGCCAGTGCCGCCACGACGGCGAGATCAACGTGCCGCTCAGCGAGGGCGTGATCACCGAGGACGACCTGGCCGGCTCGATCGGCGAGGTCGTCACGGGCCAGAAGCCCGGCCGCACCTCGGCAGAGGAGATCACGATCTTCGACTCGACCGGCATCGCCCTGCAGGATTCCGCAATCGTGCCGCTCGAGTACCAGCGCGCACTCGAGGCCGGCGTGGGCATCGAGAAGAAGATGATCTCGACTTAATCGTCCTCGTCGTCGTGGACGACGTACTCCTCCTGATGCGCATCCGTCGGATCGCCATCGTCATCGACGCGTCCGACCGCGACCGCCTTGCGCGTCGCGGCGCGCGCGGCATCGGTCACCGGCTGGCCCTCGACGCGTGCGGCGCTGTAGGC
>JBPCSK010000495.1:0-2696 GCA_051007275.1 Gaiellales bacterium
GGATCCGGATCCCTGAGGAGATCTGAATCGCGGTGTTCGCCTTGCGGCGACCTAAGTTCGCCGCATGGCGATCACGGCGTTTTGGCCGCCAAAGCCAAAGGCGTCGATGATCACGCCAGGCTGCTCGAGCGGCGCTGCGCTCCCCCGCACCAGGTTGATGTCGCACGCCGGATCGGGGTTGTCGAGGTTCATCACGGGCGGCACCATGCCGCGATCGGCGACGAGCGCACCGATCGCCACGCTGAAGGAGCCGGCGGCTCCGAGCCCGTGGCCGAGCACGGCCTTCGGGGCGGTCACGAGCGGGTTGCCCGCGCCGAGGACGCGCTTGACGGCGGCGGCCTCGCTGGCGTCGTTCAGCTGCGTGCCGGTGCCGTGGGCGATGACGGCGCCGATCTCCGTAGCGGCCATCCCTGAGCGATCGAGCGCACCGCGCAGCGCCAGCTCGGCGCCCGCGCCGTCCGGATCGGGTGCGGTCACGTGGTACGCGTCGCAGGAGATGGCGACGGAGGCGATGGTCGCGTAGACGTGGGCGCCGCGCTCCTGCGCGCGGGACAGCGGTTCGAGCACCAGCATCGCCGCGCCTTCCGCCGGGATGAAGCCCGTGCGGTTGGCATCGAACGGGCGTGACAGCGTGGCGGGATCGCCCTCGGCGGTCGAGAGCGCGCCGGCGTTGGCGAGGCTGCTCATCAGATACGGCGTGAGCGCCGCGTCGCTGGCACCGGCCAGGACGACATCGACGTCGCCGCGCTGCAGCGTGTGGAACGCCTCCGCGACGGCGATCGTGCCGGCCGCGCAGGCGCCGACGCCGGCGGTGACCGGCCCCGTCACGCCCCACTTGATGGCGGCGTTGGCGGCGGCCATGTTGCCCGAGACGAGCGGCACGTAGAGCGGCCCCATGCGGCTGGGATCGTGCTGCCGCTTGAGCACCTCCTCGTCGCCCTCGGGAATGCCGCCGGCACCCGTGTGGATCGTGATCGCGGTGCGTGGACCGGAGATGTCGGTCAGCCCCGCGTCGGTCAGGGCGAGATCGCCCGCAACGAGCGCGAACTGCGCGAAGCGGCCCATGCGACGCGCGGCGCGCTTCTCGATGTAGGGCGAGAGGTCGAAGTCGGCGATCGGCGCGGCATGCCGGGCCGGTAGCCCCTCGTACTGCTCGCCCTCCAGGCGCACGACGCCGGAGCGGTGCTCCATCAGCGACGTCCAGAGGGCGTCGGTGCCGATCCCCGTAGGACCGACGATGCCGATCCCGGTGATGGCGACGGTGGCGTGGTCGGTCTGGGACACAGGTGCAGTGTGGCGGATCAATCGGTCTGCCGGGTGGCAGAGCCGTCGTGCCGTCGTGCCGATGGGCGATCCTGGATTCGAACCAGGGACCTCCTCCTTATCAGAGAGGCGCTCTAACCGACTGAGCTAATCGCCCGACGGCGCGAGTGTAACCAACACCGCGTTGCTGATGCGATGGTCACCCTCGCGCCAGCGCGTGCTACGTGACCGTGAGCATGGGCAGCGGCAGATCCGGCTCCACCCCGCCGACGGGCTTCTGGATCCATGCCGTGGAGCGCTTGCCGCAGTACTGGATCGTCGGCAGCCCGTAGGTTCCCTTCTTCGTCGGGTACGTCACCTTGACGGCGAAGCGACCCTTCGTCTGCTTGCCGAGCTTGGCGCCCTTCGTCGTCCACTGCACCCGCGTGCCGCCGCCTGCTGCCGCGGTCGTCGCGAACCATCCCGCATGCGCGGGCACCGACAGCACGGTGAAGCCCTTGGGCAGCTCCACGACGACGCGATCCGTGTCGTAGAGGGTGCCGGCCGCGTCCTCGCACCCGTGGCCAATGACCATCGTGAGCGTGCCCTTCGCGCCGGCCTTCGGCGGCGTGGCGGTCTCGGGTTCTGCGTGGGCCAGGGCGGTGCCGGCGAGCGCGAGCAGCGCGGTGCCTGCGAGTGCAGCGGCGAGTGCGGCGCGCAGTGGCCGTCGAGTGGGATTCATGGGGTGCTCCTTGATGTCCTGAGGGTACGTGGTCATGGGGTGATGGTGGTCGTGGTCGTGGTGATCGACTCGCTGAAGGTGCCGGTGCGCACGCGCGCCTCGACGGTGTACGCCCCGGCGAAGGGCAGCAGCCCGCTTGCCACGCCGTTGTGGATGGTCCAGACGAACGGGGCCGCGAGCAGCGGGCTCGTCCAGCGCACCGTGCCCTCCTTGGCGCCCGCCCACAAACGCAGGGTGCGCAGACCGACGCGGTTGCCCGACAGGCGGGCCTGCCGCCGCCCGAAGGTGAGCGGCACCGCGCTGGCCGCCGGCGTCCTGCTCCGCACGGCGTAGGCGCACGCAGCGCTGACGACATGCCCGTCGAGACTCTCGACGGTGTACGCGTAGGCGTAGCGTCCTGATGCGCTGTCGTTGAGCGATGCGGACAGCGTGCGGCCGTTGATCGCCGCCGGTCCGCTGACGCGCGTGCCGTCGGCGGCGACCACGATCAGCGCATCTGCGGTGCCGCGGATCGGCTCACTGAACGCCACGCGAACCGTCGCGGGCGCGGCGGCGAGGATGGCGTTCGGCGCCGGCGTCTTGGCTCCGGCAACCGCGTGAGCGAGCGCCAGCGTCGGTACTGCCAGCGCGAACACCAGCAGCAAGGGAATGAGGTGAAAGGTGCGCATGTGAGGGGTTGTGGGGGACCGACCATCGTCGGTCCCCCACCCTC
>JBPCSK010000496.1:0-6964 GCA_051007275.1 Gaiellales bacterium
GCCTGACCGACACCTGGATGATCGGCAACGTGGAGATTCCGAGCCGGATCGTGCTCGCGCCGATGGCCGGCGTCTCCGTGCAGGCGTTCCGCCGCCAGGGCCGCCGCCACGGCGCCGGGCTCGTCTGCTCCGAGATGGTGTCGGCCTGCGGTCTCGGCCACGGGAACGAGCGCACGCAGAGCTACCTGCGCATCGCACCGGATGAGAAGCCGCTGGCCGTGCAGATCTTCGGCGCCGATCCCCAGCTGATGGCCGACGCCGCGCGCATGTGCGTGGATGCCGGCGCCGACATCATCGACATCAACATGGGCTGCCCCGTGCGCAAGGTCACCAAGACGGGCGCGGGCGCGACGATGCTGTCCGACGGCGCCGAGAACGCGGCGCGCGTCGTCGAGGCCGTGGTGCGCGCCGTCGACGTGCCCGTGACCGTGAAGATGCGCCGCGGCGAGCAGAACGAGTCGCGCGACTTCGCGATCGCCGGACCGCTGTTCGCCTCGGTCGGCGCGCAGGCGCTGACCCTCCACCCGCGCAGCGCGAAGCAGATGTACACGGGCCATGCCGACCATTCCCTGACGGCCGAGCTCGTCTCGCTCGTGGACGTGCCCGTGATGGCGTCGGGCGACATCACGTCACGCGAGCGCGCCCACGCGATCCTCGAGACGACGGGCTGCGACGCCGTGATGATCGGCCGCGGCGCGCAGGGCAATCCGTGGCTGCTCGAGTCGATGATCCGCGACGAGGACGTGCAGCCGGGCAACGACGAGGTCGTCGCCGAGCTCGTGCGCTTCATCCGCGAGACCGTGCGCGAGCTGGGCGACCAGCGCGCCACGCACTTCCTCCGCAAGTTCCATGGCTGGTACCTCAAGCGCGGGCACTTCCCCCGCTCGCTGCGGCAGGAGCTGTCGACGCTGCAGACGTCTGCGGAGGTCGAGGAGGCGCTGTTCGCCGCGGCGCCCGGCGCCCGCGCGCTGGTCGCCGCGATGGAGGCCGAGCTCGCCGCCCTCGGATCCGGCGCCGACGACACGGAGCTCGACCTGCCGATCTCGCTGTACGGCGGCGGCTAACATCGCCGCCATGAGCGAGCCCATCCGGATCCTCGTCGTGCAGAACGACGACGACAAGCACGCGGGACGCATCGGGCTCGGGCTCGAGGCCGCCGGCGCTGAGCTCACGCTCGCGATGGCGTACGGCCCGATTCCGAGCGTCGCCGCCTTCGACGGCCTGCTCGTGCTGCCCGGGCTCGGCGATCCCGTCGACGACGAGCAGGCGATCCACGACGCGCGCGACGTGATCATCGAGGCCCGCTCGCTCGGCCGGCCCGTGCTCGGCGTCTGCCTCGGCGGGCAGCTGCTCGCGCAGTCGGCCGGCGCCGAGATCTACCGCTGCACGCCCGAGCTGGGCATCCACCCCGTCCGCACCACCCCGGCCGCGCAGGACGATCCGCTGTTCACCGGCATTCCCGCCGAGTACGAGAGCTTCCATGCCCACGCCTTCGCCTTCCGGCCCATCGAGGACGCGACGGTGCTGATCGAGAGCGACGCCTGCTGCCAGGCGATGCGCATCGGCGACCGCAGCTGGGCGCTCCAGCTGCACCCGGAGATGATGCGCGAGGGGCTCCACAACGTGGCGCGTGCCATCGAGCACGACTTCGAGGGCGGCATCCTCCCCGAGACGGCGGTCTTCTTCCGCGAGGCCGGCGTCGATCCGCTGCGGCTCCGCGAGCAGGCCGACGAGCTCGACGAGCTCCATACGGCGATCGCGACGCAGATCGGCAGCGGCTTCGTCGACGCGTGCCGCAGCGCCCGCGCCGAGCGCGCCAGCTGAGGTTCTAGGCGCAGAAGCGCATCGCGGTGAGCGCATGCGCCTGCGCGCAGCGCACGAGGCTGTCGATCGAGACGCGCTCGCGCACCGTGTGCGCCGACTCGATGTGATCGGGCCCGAGACAGATCGCCGGGATGCCTGCCTCGACGACGAACATCGCGCCGTCGTGCCAGTTGTCGAGCCCGCGGATGCGGCCGGGCGCACCGACATCGTGGAGGGCCGCTGCGGCCGTCTGCACGATCGGGTCGTCCTCGGCGACCGCCGACGGCGGCACGCCGCCGATGTTCCACTCCACGCGCGGCGGATGCTCGTCGAACCACGGATCGACGGCGCAGGCGGCGCGGATGCGCTCCTCGAACTCGCGCTCAACGAGCGCGCCGTAGCCGTCCTCATCCGCCTGGTCGGGCAGGTACTGGATGTGGAACTGGATGCGGCACGACTCCGGGTACGACACGATCCACGTGCCGCCGTCGACCAGCGTCGGCACGATGCCGCCGTTGGCGAGCAGCGGGTGCCCCGGACGGCCGGCCCACTCCTGCCGGAGCTCCTCGACCGCCGCCAGCACCAGCGGCAGCTTCTCGATCGCGTTGACGGGGCCGCCCTCCTGCCACGGCACGGGCGCCATGCCGGCGTGCCCCGCGCGACCGGGGATCACGACCGTCGGCAGCAGGCTGCCGCGGTTGGCGATCCAGAGGTCGAGCGCGCTCGGCTCGGCGACGATCACGGCGTCGGCCTTCAGCGTGCGCGCCATCGCGAGCCCGCCACAGCCCGTCGACTCCTCCTCGGAGTCGGTGTTGACGATCACGTCGCCGGCGAGGCGGATGCCGAGGCGCGCGAGCATCTCCGTGGCGAAGACCATGCAGGCCACGCCGCCCTTCATGTCGCAGGCCCCGCGCCCGTGCACGAACCCATCGTCGACGACGGCCTCGAACGGCGGGTGCTCCCATCCGCCGAGGTCGCCCGGCTCGACCACGTCGATGTGCCCGTTGAAGATCAGCGAGCGCCCGCCGCCCGTGCCGCGGAAGGTGGCCGCGAGCTGCGGTCGCCCGGCGAACGTGAAGCCCTCCGGCGTCATCGAGTGGCCGGTGATCAGCTCGGGCTCGGGCTCCCAGATGCGGACGTCGGCGCCGGCAGCGGCGAGACGCTCGCCGAGGAAGGCCTGGAGCTCTGCCTCCTGCCTGGGCGGCGCGCCCGTGGTGTGCGTGATCGTGTCGAAGCGGACCAGCGTGCGCAGGAGCTCCACGAGCTCGTCGCGACCGCCCGCGATGGCGTTGCAGACCGCCTGCTCCTGCTCCGTCAGCGCCATGGCGAAACGATAGTTCACATGCTCGTATGCTTTCGGGCATGACATCGCTGTGGCACCCGTTCGCCGACCAGCAGGTCGCTGCCGGCGATGCGGTGGTCATCACCCGCGGGGAGGGCTGCTGGGTGTGGGATGCCGCGGGGCGACGCTATCTCGACGGCTCGGCGAGCCTCTGGTACTGCAACGTCGGACACGGCCGCCCGGAGATCCGTGCTGCGATCGACGCGCAGCTCGGGAAGCTCGAGGCCTTCCACGTGTTCGGCGATTTCGCGAACGAGCCCGCGCTGGCGCTCGCCGATCGGCTCGCCGCGTTCGCGCCACAGGCCGGCTCCAAGGTCTTCCTCACGAGCGGCGGCGGCGACTCGATCGACACCGCGGTGAAGCTCGCGCGCCTGCACCACCACGTCGCCGGCCGCCCGGAGCGCCGCGTCGTGCTCCATCGCACGCACGGGTATCACGGCACGCACGGCATCGGCACGAGCATCCTCGGCATGCCGTATCGCGAAGAGTTCGGACCGCTCGTCGAGGACACCGTCGAGATCGCGCACGACTCCCTCGAGGACCTGGCTGCCGCGATCGATCGCGTCGGCGCCGAGCACATCGCCGCCTTCGTGTTCGAGCCCGTGATCGGGTCCGGCGGCGTGTACCCGCCCGCCCCCGGCTACCTCCAGGGCGCGCAGGAGCTCTGCCACCGCCACGGCATCGTGACGATCGCCGACATCGTGATCAGCGGCTTCGGTCGCCTTGGCGAGTGGCTCGCCGTCGAGCGCTTCGGCCTCCAGCCCGATCTGATCGCCTTCGCGAAGGGCGTCACCAGCGGCTACCTGCCGCTCGGCGGCGTGATTGCAGCGCCGAGCATCGCCGCGCCGTTCTGGGCAGGCGAGGCGGGCTTCATGCACGGCCAGACCTACAGCGGCCATCCCGTCTGCTGTGCCGCGGCGCTCGCCAACCTCGACCTGCTCGAGGCCGACGGCCTGGTGCACCGTGCCCGCGAGCGGGAGGACTGGTTCGCCGCTGCGCTCGCCCCACTGGCGGATCACCCGCTCGTCGGCGAGGTGCGCGGTGGCGTGGGCTTCCTGGCGGCCATCGAGCTTGCCCCGGACCTGTTGGAGGCGCGCCCCGAGGCCGCCGGGGCGTTCTGGCGGGCGGCGCGCGAGGCGGGTGTCACGAGCCGCGGGCTCTGGACCGGCATCGCGCTGGCGCCCCCGCTGACGATCGAGGAAGACGAGCTGCAGTTCGCGGCTGAAGCGGTCGGCAATGCGCTGGCCGCGATCGGCTGACGCCAAGAGCGCGTGGCGGAGGGATCCGCTGTGGATCGCGATCCAAGGCGGATGTCTCAAAGGGGTCAGACCCTATTGGGACATGGCCATGCGCACTCGGACCCTTACGACAACTTCATGTCCCAATAGGGTCTGACCCCTTTGAGACATCCGCCTACGCGATGGCGTCGATGTTGAGGCGCACGTAGTCCGCCTCGAACGGCTCGGGCAGTCGCCCGAGGATCTCGCCGAGGAACGCCGCGTGACGCTCCTCCGGAAGACGCTCCATGGCGCCGCCGAGGATGACGGTGCCGAGGAAGACCGGCGGCTCGGGCGGGTTGACGGGCGCGTCCTGCAGCCAGCAGGTCGCCTCGGCGAACCCCGCCGCGCGCAGCAGCTCCTCCGTCTCCGGCGCATCGGCGAAGCGATGCGGATCGACGTACCCCGCGAAGACGTCGGCCCACGCGGGCTCGGCCATCACGGCATACGCCTGCGTCAGGACGTTCGCGATATTGCCCTTGCCGCCACACTGCGCGATCAGCTGCCCGCCCGGGCGGATCACCGCGTGCAGGCGCTCGAACAGGCGCGCGTGATCGGTGATCCAGTGGAACGTCGCCGTCGAGATGACCCCGTCGACCGTGCGACCGTCGAGCTCGAGCTCGAGCAGGTCCATCACCGCGAACTCGACGTTCGCGTTCCCGCCCAGCCGCTCGCGCGCCGCGTCGATCATCGAAGCGGAGCCGTCGATCGCAATCACGTGGCCCTGCGGCAGACGCTCGAGCAGGAGCTCCGTGACTCGCCCCGAGCCGCACCCGGCGTCGACGATCGTCTCGTCGCCGCGCAGCTGCATGCGATCGAGGACCGCCTTGCCCCACTCCGCCTGCGGCGTGCCGATGCGGTCGTACGTCTTGCCGTCCCAGGCGCGCTTCGTCATGCCGCGGCGCTCGCGCGCTGCCAGATCAGGCGCAGGCCGGTCAGGGTCAGCTGCGGATCGACGCTCGTCACCGTCGCGCAGTGCTCCGCGATCAGCACCGACAGGCCACCGGTCGCGACGACCGGGCAGGTGGGCTCACCCAGCTCGTCGCGCTGACGACCGACGATGCCATCGACCAGACCGGCGAAGCCGTAGACCGCCCCCGACTGGAGCGAGTCGATCGTGGCCGTGCCGATCGCGTTCGGCGGGGCCACGAGCTCGACCTTGCCGAGCCGGGCGGCGCGGGCGAAGAGCGCCTCCATCGAGACCTCGAGGCCCGGCGCGATGGAGCCGCCGATGAACGCGCCATCGGGGGCGACGACGTCGAAGTTGGTCGCGGTGCCGAAGTCGACGACGATCGACGGCGTGCCGACGGTCGCGGCCGCAGCCGCCGTGTTCGCGATGCGGTCGGGACCGACCTCGCGCGGGTTCTGCACCCGCACGGCGACGCCGGTCTTGACGCCGGGACCGACGGTGATCGGCTCGACCCCGGCCACGCGCTGGAGGACCTCCTCCCACGCCTGCTGCACGGGCGGTACCGTGGTCGACAGGCACCCCGCGGTGATGAGCGCCGCATCGATCGAGCGCGATGCGAGCAGCCCGCGCAGCGTCACGTCGAGCTCGTCCGTCGTGCGGTAGCGCGTGGCGATACGCCACTCGGCGGCGAGCGTATCGCCGTCGAACAGACCGATCACGCTCGACGTGTTGCCGACGTCGACGGCGAGCAGCACGGGGCTAGTCCTCGACGGGCGGCGTGAAGTCCGGCGGCAGCGTCGTGAAGATGTCGTCCTCGGGCTTCAGCTCCTCGACCGTCACGTCCTGCGTCGTGTGCACCTCGGCGCGAGGAATGATGCGGCTCGGGCGGTTCTTGTCCCACACCCAGACGTCCTCCATCTTCAGGTGGAAGAGCGGGTACGACGGCTGGTGCTCGATCGACATCTCCAGCTTGTTGCAGAGATACGTGGCCTCCTGCGTGAGGATGCAGTACCGGAACAGGCCGAAGACCGTGGCGTACTCGCGCTTCAGCGTGAGCTCGAGCTCGGCGTCGTACTCCTCGAGGTCCTCAAGATGCTACACGTTCGACTCCCTGGCTATGCCGGTCGGATCACGTGGGATCGTAGACGAGCGAGGGATCGCCGACGACGGTGACACCGTCCTGCGGCAATTCGGCGAGGATCGTCGCGTACGCGACGCCATCGGCGTCGGTTGCGAACGACGCCACCTCGACGAGCGGCTGCAGCGCGAAGCGCCGCTCATGCAGTCGCGGATGCGGAACGATCAGCCCCGGCGCTGCCAGCACGAGGCCCTCGTACCAGAGCAGGTCGAGGTCGAGCGTGCGCGGCCCCCAGTGGATCTCGCGCGTCCGGCCGTGCCCGTTCTCCGTCGCGAGCAGCAGCTGCAGCAGCTGGACGGGGCCGAGCGTCACCTCGAGCAGCGCGGCGGCGTTGAGAAAGTCGTCCTGCTCAACGCCACCAACCGGTGCCGTGCGGTAGAGCGACGAGGCGGCGACGACCTGTACGCCATCCGCACGGTCGAGCTCGCTGAGGGCCTCGCGGAAGGCCCGCGCCACGTCGCCGACGTTGCCGCCCATGCCGATCACCGCGCGCG
>JBPCSK010000497.1:0-2177 GCA_051007275.1 Gaiellales bacterium
TACGCCAGCAGCTGATCCCGATCAGGGCGTACGTGCCCAGTGCGCACGTCTGACGCCCGCGGCTACGCCGCGTACGTCATGCGCACGCACTGTTCACGCCCGCCAAGGCGGCCCCACACGCACGCACGAAGCCGTCTCGCAGGCGCAGAGGCAGAGCACTTGGGGATCAGCGGGGCGATCCCCCGCTGGAGCTCAGCGCTCCTCGATCGCCCAGGCGGCCTGGTAGCAGCGCAGGACGTCGTCGACCGTCCACGTGTGGGGCGCGACCGTGATGAAGTAATCGTCCATCGCTGCCTCGGCGAGTGCGGGGAGGTCCTCCTCCTGCACGCCCGTGGAGCGCAGCGTCGGAAAGTCGATCTCCTTGAGCAGCGCCTTCGCGGCCGCGACGGCGCGCGAGCCGTCCTTCGTGCCGTCCTGCGGCGCGCCCATCGCGTCGGCGATGCGCTCGAACAGCTCGGGCTCGGCCGTGCGGTCGATGTCCATCGTCTCGGCCATCACGAGGCCGATCGTCAGGCCGTGCGGCAGGCCGTACTTGCCGCCGATCGCCTGGGCGATCGAGTGCTCGGACCCGCAGTCGGCGATGTTCATGCAGAGGCCGCCGAGCAGCGAGCACGCCGCCATGCGCGAGCGGGCGCCCGCATCGGCACCGTTGCTGATCGCGGTCGGCAGCGCCTCGACGCCGTAGCGGATCGACTCGAACGCGATGCCGTTGCCGATCGGCGAGCGCGCCTTGACGGCGACGGCGGCGATCGCCTGCGCGATCGCGTCGATGCCGGCGAACATCGTCGGCGCGGCCGGGAGGCCGTGCGTCAGCTCGGGATCGACGATCGCGTACTTGGCGCGCACCGTCGGATGGGCGATGCCTTTCTTGAGGTGCGTCTCGGAGTCGGTCACGACGATGCCGCCGGAGACCTCCGAGCCCGTGCCCGACGTGGTCGGCACGGTGATGAACAGCACGGGCGACTCGGTGTAGGTCGCCTTGCCGGCCACCCAGTCGGCGTACGGGATGCCGCTGCCATAGACGAGACGCGCGGCCTTCGCGGTGTCCATTGCCGAGCCACCCCCGATCGCGATCAGCGCGTCGGCCTTCACGTCGGCGAGGACCGCGGCGCTGGCCGCGACGTCATCGGTCGTCGGCTCGCCCGGCTCCTTGATCCACGTGGTGATCGTACCCGGCGAGGCGTTCAGCGCCGCGACGATCGCGGGGTGCTCGGAGACGGCGCGATCGATGATCACGACGGTGCTCTGCGCGCCCTCCTCCTTGAGGATCGCGGGCAGGCGGCTGATCTCGCCATCGCCGAAGCGGATGCGGATCGGAAGGTGGTTGCCGAAGGCGGCGAGCGGCTCGAGCATGACGTGGTCTCCTGAGGGGGCGGACTGCAGGGGAGGGTAGACGACGGGACCACCTCGAGGTGATCCCGTCGCCTGCGTTGATCAACCTCGCCAGCAGTGGGGCTCGGCTCCCGGGACGGTGAAACCAGGCGACGCGATGACCTTGAGGTGAATCGGCCCTTTCGGACCGAGCCACCTCAAGGCCTTCGCGTCGTCAAACCGACCTACGAGACCGCCAGCTCCTCCCAGTGCACGCTCGGCTCGAGAGAGACCGCGAGCGCCTCCTCGAGCGTGGCGACCGGGTGGATCGTTAGCTCCGCCAGCACCTCGGCGGGGACGTCCTCGAGGTCGCCCTCGTTGCGCTTGGGGATGATCACGTCGGTGATGCCCGCGCGATGCGCGGCCAGGACCTTCTGCTTGATCCCGCCGACGGGCAGGACGCGGCCGCGCAGCGTGACCTCGCCCGTCATCGCGACGTTCGGTCGGATGTGGCGCCCGGTCAGGAGCGACACGACGGCGGTGCTCATCGTCACGCCCGCGGATGGCCCGTCCTTCGGCACGGCACCGGCGGGGACGTGCAGGTGGAACTGCCGATCCTCGAACTGCCGGCTGTCGATGCCGTAGTGCGCCGCGTTGGAGCGGACGTGGCTGAGCGCGATCGTCGCCGACTCGCGCATGACGTCGCCGAGCTGGCCGGTCAGCGTCGGTGCGCCTGTGCCGGGATGGCTGGAGGCCTCGACGAAGAGGACGTCGCCACCCACGCTCGTCACGGCCAGGCCGGTTGCGACACCCGCGACGCCGGTGCGCTCGGCGATCTCGTCGTGGAACCGAGCGCGACCGAGGTC
>JBPCSK010000498.1:0-1205 GCA_051007275.1 Gaiellales bacterium
CTCCAGCGTGGCCAGGCGGACGTCCGGCTCGAGGGCGGGGGTGGGCGGCACGGGACCGCGATGGGTCGCGCTCACGCCGTCGGCGGCGACGGGTGCGTGACCGGGGTCATCGAACAGCACGGCGTGCACCTCGACCTCGTACAGCGGGAGACCGGCAGCGTCCTCGAAGCGCTCCTCGAGGATCGCCAGGTGGATGCCGCCTTCGACGACGAGCTCGGTCTCCTCGAGCACCTCGCGGCGGGCGGCCTCGATCGGCTCCTCGCCCGGCTCGATGCGACCGCCCGGCAGCGCCCAGCGTCCGAGCGACGGCGGCTTGGCGCGCTCGATCCAGACGTGCCCGTCGGGGCCGCGCAGGACTCCGAGGGCGATGCGCGTGGCGGCCATGACGGGCACCGTAGCGGCCCCCGATCGCGGTGGTAGGTTGGGTCGTCCGAGATGCGCCGTTACAAGGACCAGCTGGGGTACGCCTCGCCGCTCAAGCACGCGCTGCCGGCGTTCCACTCCCGCGATGGGCAGCTGCGGCTGGCGCAGGAGGTCGGCGACACGATCGACCGCGGCGGCGTGCTCGTGGCCGAGGCCGCCACGGGCATCGGCAAGAGCCTCGCGTACCTCGTGCCGGCTGCCCTCAGCGGTCGCCGGGTTGTCGTGACGACCTCGACCAGGGCATTGCAGGGCCAGCTGCTCAACGAGGACCTGCCACTCGCTCGCCAGGCGACGGGCCTCGACATCACGGCGGCCGTGGTCAAGGGTCGCTCCAACTACGTCTGCCGCGTTCAGCGCGCGCTCGCCCATCAGCGCGTGCCCGAGGAGTACCAGCCGGAGCTCGCGCGGCTGGACGAGTGGCTCATCCGCACGCGCGAGGGCGACCGCGACGAGCTGCCGTTCGTGCCGTCCGAGCCCGTGTGGCGCGAGCTGTCGGTCGGCCCCGACCGCTGTCGCGGCGTGCGCTGCACCGAGCGCGACGGGTGCTACGCCGAGCTCGCCCGCGAGCGCGCGACCGGCTGCCAGATCGTGCTCGTCAATCACGCGTTGTATCTGGCGGATCTCGCGCTGCGCTCCGCGCGCGGCGGCGAGCCGGTGATCCTGCCCGAGCACGACGTGCTCGTCGTCGACGAGGCCCACGACTTCGAGAAGGTCGCCGCCGAGTCGCTCGGTGCCCGCGTGTCGGGCCCTGCGCTGTCGCGCTTCGCCCGCGACGTCGTTAG
>JBPCSK010000499.1:0-3809 GCA_051007275.1 Gaiellales bacterium
GTCGTGATCGTCACGGGTGGCGCGGCGATCTCGCCCTTCACGACTCCTGACGCGGCCTGCCAGTCCGGCTACGCCGCCGGCAGCACCGACTCGTACCTGCGCCGCTACCTGCTGCGCCGCGGCTACCGGGTCTTCACCTCGCCGGCAATGCTCGGCCGCGGCCGCGTCGCCGAACAGCCGGGCGCGGGTGGTCCGTTCGGGCGCTGCCCCGCTGCGCTGCCGGCGTACATGACCGTCAACTCCGCTGGTGACATCGAGCTGGCGGGCGTGCACCTCGCGAACTTCGTCCAGCACCTGCGCGACGCGTACGGCATTGAGTCCGTCGACTTCGTCGCACACTCGATGGGCGGGCTCTACTCGCGCGCCGCCATCGCCTACCTGCGCGAGATCGAGGCACCCATCCATGTGAACACCCTTACGACACTGGGAACGCCGTGGGACGGCGCAATCTTCGCCAACCCGACGGATCCGAACGACCCGACGACCTCGTGCGATGGATTCCCAATCTGCCTCGCGCTGCTCGATACCTTCGCGGTGGCCGCTCCCGTGGTCATCGTCGAGGACTCGGCGATCAACATTGCGAGCATGAACCGGTACTACGCCGGCGCGTTGCGTGGGATCCCCGTGACGCTGATCGCCGGCAACCGCTTCACGAAGGACGGCGGCCGCGCCAGCGTCTGGCCGAATGACGGCATCGTCCAGGTCGACAGCGCCTTCGCCGCGGCCTCCGACCGCACGATCGAGCACCGGCGCTGCCGCCTCTTCGCGGGCGGGACGCACAGCCTCTACATCTCGAAGGAGGCCGGCCTCGGATTTCGCACGGCGATCACGTGGACGCCTCAGGTCGGATCGTGGGTCACTGACGCCATCGCCGCGGGAGCCTCGGCGCTCACGCGCCCGAACCGGATCGGCTGCCCCGCGGGATCGTGACAACGGCGCGTATGCGCTGGCCTGCAGATCGGGATGCCCGCGTTCGCGACGCGTGATTCCGGCTGGGCGATCGAGCGTGCGTCCGTCTGAGACCCGCGCGGGTCTCAGACGTACTCCAGTTCCATGGACACCTCGCATCAGCGGGCGCCGCGGTTGGCGCCGGCCGATCGTTGCGACCGCTGCGACCTCGGTAAGACGTGTACAGGGCAGGCAGGACTCGGTCCCGCGACCCCCGACGTTGGAGGGACCTACGCACCCAAGCGCTGCGCCGGCGTTCGATTGGCACCCCATGGGCCGGGACACGGGGCCGCAACGCGACCGCTGACGATGCTCTGGAACGTCAAATGGCAGCGTTCGGAAAATCGGATTCCGGACGACGCGGTATTCCCGCACACACTGGCCCGCACGCTCGGACATCAGGCAGCAAGCCCGTGGTGGCAACGTATCTGCCAAGAGACAGCCGTACAACGGTGATCTTCATGGCGGGATCTAGCCCGTGTTGCCGTACGCAACGTGACGACTGAGCGGCTACGCTCATCGCATCACAGTCGCAACCAGGCGACCACCGGGGGAAGAGGAACATGACCAAGCGAGCTCTTGTCACGACCGTGGTGGCGTTTGCCATCAGCGCTGCCTTCTTGGGCGGCACAGCCTCCGCGCAGGAGTCGGACCCCGTCGTCGCGGCGCCGCCGAAGGCGAAGGTCCTCAAGCAGGTGCGCGTGTGGGCGTACGTCGGACCCCGTGGCTATCTCGCTGGCGCGAAGCTCACGCTCAAGGACGCCGCTGATCGCACGATCGCCACCGGCAAGACCTCCACGAGAGGCACCTACGTCTTCAACCTCGCAGCGACGTCGTCACTCAAGCTCCCGCTGACCGTCTCGACTTCGGGTGGCAAGGTGACCGCGACCACCGCCAAGGGCGTGGTTCTCGCCAAGCCCTTCCAGGGACATCTGAGCGCTCGGATCTTCAACGCGACCACCAAGAATCCCATCGTGGAGGTCAGCCTCATCTCCACCGCGGCGACGCAGATGGGGTCGTCAAAGCAGGCGAACGCCAAGGCGATCGCTCAGGTCCGCACGGCGCTCGGCATGCACAAGAGCACGCCGTCCGATGTGCTGCGCCTGCGCAATAGCTACGTCGGCTTCAAGCAGCTGATGGTCGCTGCCCACCGCGCCGGCGGCTTCGACGCTTTCATCAGCCACGTGGCCGATCTGGCCGCCAAGAAGCAGAAGGTCGCGAAGCTCCGCCCCACCTCGGCGAACGCGAGCGGTGCGATTCCCGCGCGCTGGATCCGCACCGGCGGTCGACCATTGACGCGCCAGTCCTCCATGGGCGCATCGACGACCATCTGCCAGGTCGGCGTGCCGACCACGGGCTCGACCTCGGACGAGGTCATCACCGACGTCGCCGAAGTCGGCGTTGGCACGCTGATGAAGGTCGCCGGCGTCCCCACTACCGCGACCAACAGCATCACGGGCATGGCGCTTGGCGCCGTCGGCGTGCAGGGGCAGAGCAGCGTGCAGAGCCAGAACGCCGCGCTGGTCTCGAGCGACCTCGACTGCCTCGGCGAGCAGATCAACTACCTCTCCGACCAGATCGCCAACCTGCAGTTCACGATGAACGTGGCGACGGCGAACAACTGCGTCACCGCGATCACCGATCCGAACGCGTGGCAGGGCTACAACTTCCTGATGAGCCAGGGCGGGTTCAGCAAGGACGATCCGTCGCTCGTCGGCGTGTACCTGCCGAAGTTCAACAACGTCGGGAATGCCTGTGGCGGGTCGATCAACAACGCTCTGTGGGGCACCAAGGGTGGCACCAACTCGAGCTGGCAGCAGCTCGTGAAGAACACGATTGGCGGCTCGAAGTGGTACATCCCGTCGCAGGTGCAGCAGCTCCAGACCTTCCTGTCCTACTGGGGCACGCTGGTGTACCAGCAGTTCATCCTGACCAACGAGTACGACAACTACTACAACTACATGACGGCCGCCAAGCAGGCCTCGGGTGCCACCAGCACCGGCGTCTGCAATAGCGGCTCGACCACCGCCACCACGACCTTCTGCGTCTGGCGCAGCAACATCGTGCAGGCCTACCCGCCGAACATGTACACCGATGAGGTCGGCATCATCGGCAGCGGCCTCGCCGTCAACGCGATCCCGATGGGCGTGTTCTCGCCGAAGCCGCTCGTCAATCTGGTGAGCGGCACCGCCGCGGCCAACTCGAAGTACACCGTCACCGTCAAGGGCGCGCAAGACGGTTACTCGCCAACGTCGGTGAACGCCGCCTGGATGTACAACTACTTCCTCAACTTCACGCCGTACAGCGGTAGCGGGCTGGGGAACATGCTCTACCTCTATCACTATGGCCAGGGCATCCATTGCGAGGTTAGGGTGCAGAACAATTGTCCCGGCCCGCAAACAGACTCGCAGTCGAAGGACTTCGCCTGGGACGCAGTTGGCTACTTCAACGGCCTCGGCATCAACCCCAAGGGCTACGGGAGCGCCGTGCAGACGTTCGATAACCCGCAGTCGACCAACCGCACTCCGAATGACCAGAACGGCGACCAATTCACCTGCAGCTCCGCCGCCGATCTCAAGACGAACAACAACCTGGGCACTTCCGGGGCGACCGCGCTCTTCAACGGGGTCAATCAGGCTCCGAACGGCGGTAGTGGCCCATGGTCGGACCTGACCTCGGGCGACGTCGCCTTCTTCGCCAGCTACTGGGACCAGTACTGGCCGGCCCGCATCGCGTCGTCAACCACCGGCCTGATCGGCTGGCACGGCTGCCTCGGCAGCTTCAATAGCGGAGGCACGATCTACCCGCTCAGCAGCATGCCCACCAAGCCCGTCTTCGCGTCGCTGCTCACGCGCGTGTGG
>JBPCSK010000500.1:0-9909 GCA_051007275.1 Gaiellales bacterium
CCCCTATCGCTCCAAGAACCCGGTCGAGCTCGCGGAGAAGCACAAGAAGCAGCGCCTCTCGCTGCAGAACGACCGCCCCGACCTGCCGAGCGTCGCGACGAAGATGATCGACCGCGCGCTCGACCCGGACAATCAGCGCCGGCCGCTGCCCGGCCAGCTGCGCGATGCCCTGCTGCGCGGCGCGATCGCGATGGAGCGCGGCCAGGCCGACATGGATCCGTCGATCGAAGTCCCGCGTCCAGACCCGCGCGTGAACCTCCGCAAGCGCTGGCTGCGCGCCGTGCCGGATCGCCATGACGACGTCGAGCAGAGCGCCGCCCGCGCCCGCGGCCGCGGCCGCACCGCCCCCGCACGCTCGGGCATCGAGCAGCAGCTGACCGCGGCGATCGCACGCGTCCAGCCCTACGCGCCGTCGGCGCTGACCGGCATCGGCGGCACGGTGCTGCTCGGCTCGCTGCCGTTCTATCCGACCGGCTGGCCCGTCGTGATCGGCATCCTCGCCGCGATCGTGGCGCTGCGCCTGCCGTGGCTGGGCGCCAGCCTCGTGCTCGCCGCCGCCCTGCCCCTGCTCGGCAACCTCGCCTTCGGCCTCGTGCCCCCCGCCGCGGTCCTGCTCGGCATCTGGCTGATCCTGATGCTCCGCGACGGTCGTCGGGTGCTGCTGCCGCTGCTCGCGCCGCTGACGACGCTCTGCTTCGCATGGGCGCTCTACCCGCTGCTGTGCGGCACGTCGCCGCGCGCATGGGTGCGCGGCGCGCTTGGCGCGGCCGGCGCGCTGACGATGACGCTCGCGCTCGGCCTATCGGGCCTTGGCTCGCCACTCGCACCGACGCTCGATCTGACTACGCTCGGCATGCGCATCACCGCCTCCGACGACGTGATCGTCACGGCCGGCACCGTCGCCGCCGCGATCGGCTTCGGCCCGGTGCTCCTGGCCGTCATCTGGGCCGCGCTGGCCATCACCGCCCCGGCGGTTCTGTCCGCGCGGGGCCGCGCGCTGCTGACGGCCGCCGGCCTCTGGCTCGGCATCGGCACGCTGGCCACGCTCGCGATCGGCGTCGCCCTCACCGGCACGCTCGTCGCCCCGCTCGCGACCGTGATGGGCGCAGGGGCGGCGGGTATAGTGATTCTCATCCGCGCGCGGCGGCCCGAAGCGGCTTCCGCTGCGGCTGCGAATGCCGACTGAGGGAAGTGCAATGGGGTTTCTGCGACGGATTGAGAGCAAGCTGGAGGGGGTCTTCGAGGGCGGCATCGGCCGCACCTTCAAGTCCAACGTCCAGCCCGTCGAGCTGGCACGCAAGCTGGCCAAGGAGATGGATGACAACAAGGTCATCTCCGTGCAGACCGTCTACGTCCCCAATGCCTACACCGTCTACCTGGCACCCGAGGATCGCGAGCAGTTCGTCGCGTATGAGGCGCGCCTGCGCACCGAGCTGGCCGGCTATCTGACCGAGCATGCGCGCCGTGAGGGCTACTCGCTGCCGAACCGCGCCCGCGTGATGATCGAGACCGCCGACGAGCTCGATGTCGGCACGTTCGGCATCGCCGCCGAGATGGAGGAGACGCCCCCGCCGATGGCGCCCGACGCGCCCCCGCCGGGCGTGCGCCTGCCCGACGAGTTCTCCGGCACGCCGGCGGCTCCCGCGGCCGCCGCTGCGGCCGTGCCCGTCACGCCGCCACCGGTCGCGCCGCCCGCGCCCCCTGCCCCACCGGCGCCCCCGGTCGTGCCCGTGCCGCCCGTCACCGTCGATCCGTTCGCCGTCGAGGAGGCGCCAGCCGCACCCGTCGCGCCGATCGCCGCCGTGCCGGAGCCCGCAGCCGCCGAGACCGTCGTCACCCCGCCCCCGCCGCCGCCCGCACCGGTCGTGCAGTGGGTCCTGGTCTGGCCCGGCGGTGTCGTGCCGTTCGGCGAGACCGCGCTCGTGATCGGTCGCAGCAAGGACTGCGACGTGCCGCTCGCCGACGGCAACGTCTCGCGGCGGCATGCCGAGATCGGTCGCAGCGCCGATGGGTTCATGCTCCGGGACCTCGATTCGACCAACGGCACGACGGTCAACGGCCGCCGCGTGAAGAGCGCGACGGTCGGCGAAGGCGACGAGATCATGCTCGGGACGAGCACGCTGCGGATCGAGCAACGGCACGGCTGAGCCGTGGTCGACCAGGCGCTCCTCGTCCTGCGGATCGGTGTCCTGGTCCTGCTCTATCTGTTCGTCTGGCGCATCGCGCGCACTGCGATCCGCGACGTCCGCGGTGCCCAGGAGAGCATGATCATCCGCCCCGGCCAGGGGTTCGACCCCCTGCCGCTCGACGATCGCCCCGCCGTCGTCCAGGAGGAGCCGGCAGCGCCCGGTCGCCTGCTCGTCGTCGCCAGCGAGGTCCTGCCCGTCGGCGCCGCAGTGCTGCTCGAGGAGCACGAGGTGCTGATCGGCCGCGACCCGCATGCTGCCGCGATGCTCGAGGGCGACGGCTTCGTCTCGGCGCGCCATGCGCTCGTCCGCGTGCGCGGCACGGCGACGTCGATCGTCGACCTCGGCTCGACCAACGGGACGTACGTCAACGGCGACCGCATCGCGATCGAGACGCGTCTCTCCCCCGGCGACGAGGTCGCGGTCGGCTCCACGCATATGATCTTCGAGCCGGGCGGCTGACGTGAAGCTCGTCATCCGCGAGGCCGGCGCCTGCAGCGACGTCGGCCAGCTGCGTCAGTCGAACGAGGACGCGCTGCTCCTTTCCGATCCCGTCTTCGCGGTCGCCGACGGCATGGGCGGCGCGCGTGCCGGCGAGGTCGCCAGCGCGATGGCGGTGGCGGCGCTGCATGGCTTCGACGGCGGCGAGCAGCAGCTCGCGCAGGCGATCGAGGACGTCAACCTGCGGATTCACGACGCGTCGCGCAACGACGCCTCGCTGCTCGGCATGGGCACGACGATCACCGCGGCGATGATCGACGGCGAGGCGCTCGTCCTCGCCCACGTCGGTGATTCGCGCGCGTACGTCCTGCGCGCCGGGCAGCTGCGCCAGCTGACGGATGACCACTCGCTCGTCGGCGAGCTAATCCGACGCGGCGCGCTCACGCCAGAGGAGGCCGAGCGCCACCCCCAGCGTTCCGTCATCACCCGCGCGCTCGGTGCCGACGAGACCGTCGACGTCGACGTCCTGCGCGTGCCCGTGGAGACCGGCGATCTGATCCTGCTCTGCTCCGACGGTCTGACCGGCATGGTCGGCGACGCCGAGCTCGCCCGCATCCTGCGCGGCGGCGGCGACCTGAACCAGCTCGCCCAGCAGCTCGTCACCGCGGCCAACCGGGCCGGCGGCGAGGACAACATCACCGCCGTCCTGCTGCGCATCGGGTCACGCCGCGAGGAGGACACCGAGCCGGAGCGGCCGCCGATCGTGATCCTGCCGGCGACCGCCCTCGGCGACGACACCCCGCAGGCCTCCGCCGCCGACCGCGCCGCCGCCAAGGGCGACCGCGGCCGCGGCCGCGGCCGCGTCCTCGCGCTGATCGGCGCCGTCGCCGCGATCGGCATCGTCGTCGCCGTCGCGGTCGCCGGCGGGCTGCAGTGGGCGCACTTCATCGGTGCCACGCCCGACGGCCGCGTGGCGATCTATCAGGGGCTGCCGTTCGAGGTCACGTCCGACGTGACGCTGTACCGCGCCGTCGAGATCACCGACGTGTCGACCGCGGCGCTGTCGCCGGAGCAGCGCGCCACGCTGCTGGATCAGCGCATCGGCTCGCTCGGCAGCGCGGAGGGGCGCATCACGCAGCTGACCACCTCGTCGCCCTGGCTCCGAGTGCCGCCGAGCGCGCAGTGATCAACGAGCGCGGCATCCTCGACCTGCCGAGCCGCAACCGCGAGCTCGGCCTGATCGGCCTCGCGGTGCTGATCACCACCGCCGGCTTCGCCGCGGTGCAGCTGGCGCGTGCGCAGGAGTTCTCGTCGTCGCCGCTCGTCGCCGCGCTGCTGTTCGCCTTCGCCTACCTCGTCGCGCACGCCGTGGTGCGCGTGGCGCTGCCAGACGCCGACCCGTACGTCCTGCCGATCACCGCGGTGCTCACCGCGATCGGGCTGATCGAGATCTACCGGATCTCGCCTCAGCTGGCCCGCGACCAGGGCATCTGGATGCTGCTGGGCCTCGGCCTGTTCGTCGGCGTCGTCATCGCCTTTCGGAACATCCGCCGCCTCGAGGAGCTGAAGTACACCTGCGGCGCGCTCGCCGTCGTGCTGCTGCTCCTGACGATCACGCTGGGCGCATCCGTCAACGGCGCGCGCCTGTGGATCCGCATCGGCGGGCTGCAGATCCAGCCGGGCGAGTTCGCCAAGATCCTGCTCGTCATCTTCCTCGCCGGCTACCTGCGCGAGCGGCGCGAGGTGCTGGCCGCACCGACGCGCCGCATCCTCGGGATCGGCATCCCCGCGCTCCGCCATGCGCTGCCGCTGCTGCTCCTGTGCGGCATCTCGCTCGTGCTGCTGGTCGCGATGAACGACCTCGGCACGTCGCTCCTCTTCTACGTGATCGCGCTGGCGATGATCTACATCGCGACCGGCCGCCTGCTCTACGTCGCGGCCGGGCTCGGCATCTTCGCGCTCGGCGCGCTCGGCGCCGTGCAGCTGACATCGCACGTGCAATCCCGCATCGACGGCTGGCTGCATCCGTGGGCCGTCGAGCAGACGAGCGGGTACCAGATCGCGCAGTCGATCTACACGATCGCCGATGGCGGCGTGCTCGGCGCGGGCTTCGGGCGAGGCCTGATCCTCAACAGCGCGGGCGGGTCGATCATCCCCTTCGCACAGACCGATTTCATCTACTCGGTGATCGCCAACGAGATGGGGCTCGTCGGCGCGATCGCCGTCGTCCTGCTCTACCTGCTGCTGGCGTGGCGCGGCTTCCGCATCGCGACGACCGCCGATGATGGCTTCTCCAAGCTGCTCGCCGCCGGGCTCGCCACTGCCGTCGCCTTCCAGGTGTTCGTGATCGTGGGCGGGGTCATCCGCCTGCTGCCCCTGACGGGTCTGACCTTGCCGTTCGTCTCGTACGGCGGGTCGAGCGTGACCGCCAACTTCGCGATCGCCGGGCTGCTGCTCTGCATCTCCCAGCGCGCCAATCGGGAGCGGCCGCTGTGAATCGCCGCATCTCCAACCTCTTCATCGTCACGACCGTGGCTCTGCTGGCCCTGATCGCGATGACGACGTACTGGCAGGTCTGGGCCCGTGGCTCGCTCGAGGCGCGTCAGGCCAACGTGCGGATGGTGTACCGCGACCTCGCGATCGACCGCGGCTCGATCGCGACCGCCGACGGCATCGTGCTGGCCGAGTCCAAGCCCGGCAAGCTCGACGGGCGGACGGTGTACACGCGCACCTACCCCGAGGGCGGCCTCGCCGCGCAGCTCGTCGGCTACTCCAACCTGCTGGCCGGCCGGTCGGGCCTCGAGCGCTCGCTCGACCCGGAGCTGTCCGGCAGCACGGGCGATCTCGCCGGCATCCAGAACGCGTTCGACCGCATGAAGGGCGACACCGTGCGCGGCGACGACGTGATCCTGCGTCTGTCCGCCGCCGGCCAGCAGGCTGCCATGGACGAGCTCGAGCGCCTGCAGGCACGTGGCAGCGTCGTCGTGATGGACCCGAGCACCGGCGGCCTGCTCGTGATGGCGTCGACGCCGACGTACAACCCGAACACGGGACTCGAGCGGGCGCTTGCCGACCCGGCCTCGCCGCTGCTCAACCGCGCAACGCAGGGGCTCTATCCCCCGGGGTCGACCTTCAAGGTCGTGACGGCCGCGAGCGCGCTCGACAACGAGGCCGTCACCGTTGACCAGCAGTTCCCCGGACCCGCCTGCATCCAGACGGGCGGTCAGGACCTCTGCAACTTCCGGAGTCACGCCTACGGTCCGCACGACTTCGGCTACGCGCTCGTCCACTCGATCAACACCACGTTCGCCAAGGTCGGCCTGACGCTCGGACAGGACAAGCTCGAGGCGACGATGAAGGACTTCGGGTTCTTCAAGCGCTTCCCGTGGGACTACCCTCCCGAGCAGACGCTGCCGTCCGGCATCTTCAATCGCCGCGGCAATCTCGTGCCGTTCGACACGCCCGTGGACGTCGCGCGACTGGCGATCGGCCAGGAGCGCCTGCTTGCAACCCCCCTGCAGATGGCGGAGGTCGCGGTCGCCGTCGCCAATGGCGGGCAGATCGTCGCGCCGCAGCCGGTGCAGGAGGTGCGCGCGCCCGACGGGTCGGTCGTGCGCCGCCCGCAGCCCGTCTACCTGGGCCGCGCGATGACGACCGAGACCGCGGCGACGCTGCGCCAGCTGATGAAGGACGTCGTCGATGACGGCACCGGCACGGCGGCGAACGTCGCCGGGCTCGACGTGGCCGGCAAGACCGGCACCGCCGTGACCGGCCGCGAGGGCAAGAACGACGCGTGGTTCATAGGCTTCGCCCCTGCCGAAGCGCCGCGGTACGCGTTCGCCGTCCTGGTCGAGAACACCGACGGCACCGGCGGCGATGTGGCCGCCCCGATCGCCGCGAGCGTCCTACGGGCGCTGACGGAGCCGGCATCGTGAGACAATCCGCACGGAACACCGCATGACGACCCCGATGGACACCTCCGACGGCGCGCTCTTCGCAGGCCGCTACCGCATCATCCGCCGCCTCGGCCAGGGCGGCATGGCGCGCGTCTTCCTCGCGCAGGACGAGTCGCTGCACCGCGAGGTCGCGATCAAGGTGCTCGCCGACCGGCACAGCGACGATCCGCACTTCATCGAGCGCTTCCAGCGGGAGGCCCGCGCCGCCGCGCGCCTCAACCACCCGAACATCGTCCAGGTCTACGACCAGTCGCAGGGCGGCATGTCCTTCATCGTCCAGGAGTACGTCGAGGGCGAGACGCTGAAGGACCTGATCCGCCGCGAGGCGCCGCTCGATCCGCGCCGTGCGATCACCATCGCGCTGCAGATCCTCGCCGCGCTCCGCGTCGCGCATCAGCAGGGCGTCGTCCACCGCGACGTCAAGCCGCAGAACATCCTCATGCAGCCCGACGGCAAGGTGAAGGTCGCCGACTTCGGCATCGCCAGCGCCGGCGGCGACACCGAGATGACGGAGGCGGGCTCGATCGTCGGCACCGCCCAGTACCTCGCGCCCGAGCAGGCGCGCGGCCTGTCCGTCGGGCCGCCGGCCGACCTCTACTCCGTCGGCATCGTGCTGTACGAGATGCTGTCCGGACGGGTGCCGTTCGAGGGCGACACCGCCGTCAACGTCGCCATGCGCCACGTCCAGGAGGCGCCCGAGCCGCTGACCGATCGCAACCCGCTGGTGCCCGTCGCGCTCGAGTCGGTCGTCATGCGCGCGCTCGCCAAGGACCCGCGGCAGCGCTACCAGAGCGCCGACGAGATGGGCATCGAGCTCGATCGCGTCCGACAGGGCCTGCCGATCAGCGACGAGACGGCCGTGATCGGCGCCGCCACCCTCGCGATGACGCAGGCCATGCATCCGCCGCCGGCGCCGCCGGCGTCGGAGACCATGGTCGCGCCGCCGCTGCCGCCGCGCGACACCGCGCCCGCGCGGGGCGGCAACCCGAACCGCAAGCGCCTCTGGATCCTGCTCGTCGTGATCGGCGTGCTGCTGCTCGCCATCGCCGTCGGCGCCTATGCGTTCACTCGCGGCGGGTCCGACAATGGCGGCAGCACCTCCGCGACGACGTCGACGACCAGCGCGCTCGTGCAGATTCCGAGCCTCGTGGGCAGCACGCAGGCCGATGCGACGGCGCAGCTGAAGGCGCTCGGCCTCGCGGTGCTGATCACCAAGCAGGCGTCGGCCGACGTGCCCGAGGGGCAGGTCATCGCGATGCGCCCGAATGCGGGCGGCAAGGTGCCGACCGGCACGACGGTCGAGCTCCAGATCTCGTCCGGCCCGAACGTCGTGGCCGTGCCGAGCGTCCAGGGCGCGGCCGTCGGCGACGCAACCTCACAGCTCGAGGCGCTCGGCCTGCTGGTCACCACCGTGGAGGACGCCTCCGACTCGGTCGCCGAGGGCAACGTCATCACGCAGGCGCCTTCCGCCGGCGTCGAGGTGAAGCCCGGCTCGACCGTCACGCTCACCGTCTCGACCGGCAAGCGCGCCGGCACCGTGCCGAACATCACCAAGATGGACGTCAACAACGCGCAGAACACCCTGATCGCGGCCGGTCTCGTGCTCGGCTCGCAGACCGAGGCCAACGACGCCGCGCCGGTCGGTCAGGTGATCAGCCAGGATCCCTCCGCTGGCACGAGCGTGCCCGCCGGCAGCTCCGTCAACGTCGTGGTCTCCAAGGGGCCGGCATCGACGACGGTGCCCAGCGTGATCAACCAGTCGCGCAGCAACGCCGAGGCAGCGCTGACGAGCGCCGGCTTCGCACCGAACACGACGGAGCAGGCCACGACCGACCCGGCGCAGGACGGCATCGTCATCTCGCAGAACCCGGCCGGCAACTCCCAGAAGCCGCAGGGCTCGACCGTGACGATCGTCGTGGGCCGCTACACGGGGTCGACGACCTAGTGGGCGAGCGCCTGCGCGTCGCCGTCCTCGGCGGCGGCCGCTCGTCGGAGCACGACGTGTCGCTCCGCTCGGCGGAGAGCGTCGCCGCGGGACTCGACCCCGCGCGGTTCGACGTCGAGCGCATCACGATCTCCCGCGCGGGCGTGTGGATGGCGATCGACGGCTCGGTCGTCTCGGTCACCCCGGGACAGGGCGGTCCGCTCGGCTGCGATGTCGTCTTCCCCGTGCTGCACGGTCCGTTCGGCGAGGACGGCACGGTGCAGGGCATGCTCGAGATGCTCGACGTCGCGTACGTCGGCTCAGGGGTGCTCGGCGCCGCGCTGACGATGGACAAGGAGCGCTGCAAGGCGGCGCTGCGCGATGCGGGCATCGACGTGGCGCGCGAGGTCCTGGTTGGCCCCGATGATGACCGCGGCTCGGTGCGGGCGCGCGTCGAGGACGAGCTCGGCTTCCCCGTCTTCGTCAAGCCCGCGCGGCTCGGCTCGAGCGTCGGCATCTCGCGCGTGGAGGCCGCCTTCGATCTCGATGCGGCGCTCGACCTCGCGCTGGCGCACGACGACAAGGTGCTGGTCGAGGAGCTGCTCGTCGGCAAGGAGGTCGAGTGCAGCGTGCTCGGCCTGCCGCCGGCGCTGACGACGTCCGTGGTCGGCGAGATCACCTACGACGCCGAGTGGTACGACTACGAGGCCAAGTACGCGGCCGGTGGCTCCGGTCTCGTGACGCCCGCGGAGATCCCCGCCGACGTCAGCGACCGCCTGCGCGCCACGGCCGCGCAGGCCTTCGCCCTCTGCGACTGCCACGGCATGGCGCGCGTCGACTTCTTCTACACGACGGGCGGTCGCCTCGTCCTCAATGAGATCAACGCGATCCCGGGCTTCACCGCGACGAGCTACTACGCCCGCATGTTCGAGGCCACCGGCATCGCCTACACCGACCTGCTGACACGCCTGGTCGACCTCGCCGTGGAGCGCCACGCGCACAACGCGGGCCTGCTGCACTGAGCGTGCACGTTCGTGTCAATTTGGGGCCGGCCCCAGAATGACCATATTCGCGTCAATTTGGGGCCGGCCCCAAATTTACGCGCTCAGGCGCCGGTGGGGATGCCCAGCAGGCGGATGTCGTTGAACGCCACCGCGTAGCCGCCCTTGACCGGCGGGAGACCCGTGATCCAGATCAGGACGTCGGTCAGCGGGGCGACGCGACGGATCGGAATCCGTGAAGTGCCGCGCTTGAGCTCCTTCGGGTCGGTCAGCTGCGTCCAGTCCCGCGGCGCCTTCGCCGGCTCGGCACCGCGTACGCCGTAGAGCACGACGGTCGCGCCGACGGGCGCGCTCGTGATGGCGATGCGCCGCACGCGACTGGGCACGGCAAGGTGCAGGTG
>JBPCSK010000501.1:0-1706 GCA_051007275.1 Gaiellales bacterium
GCCGGCATCGACCGGGCGCTGCTTGGGGGCGGCGGGCCGACGACGTGGCTCAGCCGGCGCCTGGCGGGGGATCGCGACGGCCATCAGGCGGCGTCCTTCGGCAGCGGGGCATCGGTGCGCTCGGCAACGCGCAGGCGCGAGGAGGCGGCGCGGGGATTGCGGTCGAGCTCGGCCGCCCCGGGGCGCACGACGCGCGAGGTGAGCACGCGCAGCGTGGCCTGGCGCCCGCAGCCGCACATCGGCAGGTCGGGCGGGCAGATGCACGGCGCAGCGGCGGAGCGGAAGAAGTCCTTGACGATGCGATCCTCGAGCGAGTGGAACGAGATGACCGCGATGCGCCCGCCCGGCTTGAGGATCTGCATGGCGGCCTCGAGCCCCTCCTCCACCATCGTCAGCTCGTCGTTGACGGCGATGCGGAGGGCCTGGAAGACGCGCTTCGCCGGATGCCCGGAGCCGAACTGCGCCGGCGTGGGGATGGCGTGACGGATGGTGTCGACCAGATCGGCGCTGCGCTCGTAGGGCTGCGAGGTGCGGCGGCGGCAGATGGCACGCGCGATCTGGCGGCTGTAGCGCTCCTCGCCGTAGCGGCTGAAGAGGTCGGCGAGATCGCGCTCGGACAGCTCGGCGAGCAGGTCGGCGGCCGTCTTTCCCCCACGCGGATCCATGCGCATGTCGAGCGGCGCATCGACGGCGTAGGAGAAGCCGCGCTCGGGCTGGTCGATCTGCATCGACGAGACGCCGAGATCGAGCAGGATCGCGTCGGCCCGGACGCCCTCGACGGCGAGCGAGCGGAAGCCATCGACGAAGTCGCGCTTGAGCAGGCGCACGGCCATGTCCGGGTGCGAGGCACGGAACGAGCGGGCGCGATTCTCGACGGAGGGGTCGCGGTCGATCGCCACGTACGCGCCGCGGCCGTTCATCACCTCGGACAGCATGGAGGCGTGACCACCGGCGCCGAACGTGCCGTCGACGACGGTCATGCCGGGCGCCACGTCGAGCAGCGCCACGACCTCGTGGGCGAGGACCGGATCGTGGATCGCGGCGTTAGCGGGCATCACGGACCAGGCGCTCTGCGACATTCTCGGCGCTCCCTTCCAGCTCGGCGAGGCCGCGCTCCCAGGCCCCGCGATCCCAGATCTCCAGACGATCGCGAACGCCGACGACGACGATCTCGCGGTTCAGCTCGGCGTGCTGCATGAGCGGCGCCGGCACGGCCACGCGACCCTGCCGGTCGAGCTCGGCCTCGACCGCGCCACCGAACAGGAAGCGCTCCATCTGGCGCCCCTCGCGGGTGAACGGATCGAGGCGACCGATCTGCTGCTCCACGAAGGCATCCCAGCCGTCACGAGCGTAGATCGCGACGCAGCCGTCGAGTCCGCGGGTCACGAAGACGCCGTCGGCGAACGGCTCGCGCAGCCGCGAGGGAACCGTCACCCGGTTCTTCTCGTCGAGCTTCTGTGCGTATTCGCCAAGCAGCATGGGGGTCGTTTCCGTGGTGGTTGGGGGCCCCACTGTGGTTCCCCCTCTGTACCAAGTTGCCCCACTTTACCCCACCTGACTCCACCTTGCAACTATCACCCTCCACACGAACATACGTTCGCTTCCGCATGGCTAAGCGGAAAACACGGTGATCACGGCGCGATGCTCGCGGGACTTTGTGACAGCGAGGACCGACCACTCCCCACTTCGCCCCACCACTCCTGCGC